>JBJFHD010000064.1:0-55137 GCA_051893335.1 Erysipelotrichaceae bacterium
TGTTTATTTAACTTTAATCTTTTGCATCAGTAAATTTGCTGATGCTTTTTAAATATAAAAGAAAAAGACCACTCAAATAAATGAGTGATCTTGTAATCTCTTGACGATAAATTTGATTAACGTTTTGAGAATTCCGTGAGAATACGGCTCATATATCCTTTAAAATAAGGATTTTCTTTTGATTTGCCGTTTTAATGTTGCTTAGTTGTTTACATTATCAAACCTGCAATACTACAGTTATTTTAGGGCTGATAGCTGTCTTGAAAAGGTCGGCTGGGTAATATTTAAGGACTGCTTTTGTGAAATATTGCTCTTTTACTGCGGCCAAAAAATAGCGAAGTATTCTAATATCCCTATATGCACCTCTTTTTAGAATTGTTTATCAATAGTAAAGCATAGATGATAACCAAATGCTTTTAGCTAATGACAAATGTGAAATTGTTCCTTGAAAAAGCAATTGCCGATTTGAAAGATTAAATGGGTAGAACGATTTATGCCTTAACAGGTTATTATCGGTCTTCCAAAAAGATTTCGGCCAGATAAGCAATTTCACTGCTTGGGATATGAATATCGAAAGTGTTTTCGGCTCCCACTAAACTTTCCGCAATGACATCCATCAGGTTATGATTGCTGGTGGTAAACTGTTTTAATTGGTAATACTGTAAAGGATTATTTTTGATTATTCTTTCAAGCATGTGTACCCCATGTGACAGATATTTAACAATTATTTCCTTGCTTTTGTTGATTTTGAGTTCATCGGTAATCCGGCTAAGTGATTCCATCAAAACATTAACAGCTTTTGTTGGATTGATATGAGTGGCAGTTTTATTAAAGGCATCATTAATCAGTCTTTGAATGAAATCGTTGTTTTCTTCTTCCTTGATACTGACTTTTGGCAATCTGCTGTTAAAAAGATGGACAAAATTGTCTAACGAATAACTTTCGCTGCAACATTCTAAGGCGTTATAGATCATATCCAGGTTGAGATTGCTGTAGACCTTGCATTTGACTTCCGATTCTTTTGTGATAAATTGTTCGATATCGCTGAGCGGATACCCGTCAACTAAAACAATGGTTCCGGCATCGGTTTCCATATCTTTCAGCTTATTGACAATCAGTTCAAGAATATCATTGTATTGAATAGCAGAACTATAATTGATGGCTTCAACTCTGATTTGATTTTTCTTTGCCTGTGGTTCGATGATCTGGGCCAGTTCACTGGCAATATTGTTTCCTCTGGCAACAATTAACAGGGATACCTTAGTATTGCTGACAAACAGTTTGGCCTTTAACAGATATTTCTCAATAAAGACCTCGATTGCACTGTTGCTGATCTTTAAATACTGGCATATTTTTTTGCTGTCCTGGTTTTCCTTGACAGAAAAGATTTGCTGCTTTAGGGATAGTTCATCACCATTTTTGAGATAGTTGGATACAACCAGCATGGCCGCATAAAGCGTACGGGTCGTATTGACGATTTGAAAATAATATTCATCATGGTATAGGCTTTTTAAGAAAGCCATTCTGACTTCGTTATCGACATTTCTTCTGATTTCATTGTAGTGAATCTGGTCGCATTTGGTAATGGTTTCCAGACAGTTGTCAATGAAATTATCCATATCATCAAGATTTTCCTGTGTCAGCCTGAATTCATCGCTGAAGTCTTTAAGGTTCTTGTTGATATAATTTTGCTGGATTGAGAAAAAGAAATTATAACATTGACAATTACCGGTTTTCTCACAGATGATGGTATTGGGCTGATATAAGGATAAGGCCCTTGAGTAGGAAGAGCTTTCTTGTTCATCAATGGTATCGGATAACAATTGATTTGGCAAGTCATCGATTTCAATAGTAATCGCATTCAACTCATATTTGGCATTTCTCAATAAACAATTGGCACAGGTAAAACGAATCAGATTGCGGATTTCTCTTTCGTTTTCTTGATAGTGATGCTGGGCAAAAATGCAGACAATGGATTTGCTTAAAATGATATTCTTGCTGATTTCCTGTGCTTCTTCAGTGAACATATTTAAAATGATTTCGATTTTCTCATACAGGTTGCGGGAACCGTAGGAAGGAAGATCAGCAACCACCGGTAAAAATGAGCGCAGATAAAGCTGCATATCATCCGGGCAGTCATTATTGATTGAAGCGATTAGCGAAGCGTCCAGTTTCCTTTTTCTATTGTCGTTTTGGCGGCAGTAGTAATTAAAACTGATGCAGTCAGAGATGGTTGACAGCAGATTTTTAGACAAAGTGTGAATATTTTGCAGATAAACAATGCCCTTGTTGCTGTTTTCCAGGGCCCCTTTATTATTCCCGTTGCCATAGAAAGTGTTGAGAAAGCCTTCTTCGTTTTCGGTATATTCTGCACAGTTGATGATGATAAGTTTACTGTCGGGCTGTTTGATATTTTTTTCAATGGTGTAATCGTAAATCGAGTTGACAAATCTTCTTTTTCTGACTCCCTTGTTGCCGATTAACAGAATCGGCAAGCTGTAAGGTTTATAGCTGACGGCGGCGATGACATTATTTACGGTTTGAACTAAAGAACCGTTTGTTCCGCCGATGATCTTTGTTAAGGAGTTTTTCTTTTCGTTATTGTTTGTGCTTACGGACTGATCATTAAAATAAGCGGATATCTTTTTTGAACCGGGAATCAACAAAGGAATATATTGGAAAGCATATTCATTTTTCAGACTTTGATAATCCAAAAACAGTATCGGTCGGCCCTGGATTTTAACCAGTTTACCTTCTTTCCACAATCGGTTTAGTTCCCTGGAAACATTGCTGCGGTCAAGATGAAGAACATCTGCAACAGTTAAAGCGTCACAGCCGTTATTGTCGATATTATTCTGTTTGATTAACAGCTGAGTTTGGTTAATCACGTATTGATGAATTCTGGTAACTCTTAATGTCATTTTTTCCTCCGAAATTGTGTCAATTTGATAATTCTTGTGTTATTTTTGCTTGATAATGGGTTTTTATGTGTCAAAAACGCCAAAATAATCAAACACTTTTAGCTGAATTTTTCTGCTTGATGAAATCATTATAACATAACTGTGTCATAATGGGACAACACACTGCAAAAAACAAAAACGAAAAATCGACGATTTGACACACTTTTTGGGAGATTTTAAAATGAAATCACAAAACCGAGGTGAGGATTATGAAGTGTAAAGTATTGATGTTGTCACATAGCAATTTGGCAGGCGCATTTTATGATACGATTAAATTTATATATGGCGATACGTCAGGATTTGGCTATATCAATATGAGTGAACCGTTTGATCAGCAAGAGTATATTGCCAATATCGAAAAAGTGATTGTTGACAACAAAGATACCGGTATCATAATTCTTACGGATTTATTCGGCGGCAGTCCATTTTTAAATACCTGTAAATTAATGAAACAATATGGGCAATACATTGAGGTTATAACCGGATACAATCTGGCAATGGTATTGGAACTGGCCGGCTCAATTCAGACTGATTCAGTCAGCGAATTAAAACAGAAAGCATTACAGGCTGGCTGTAATGGAATAATTGATGTTAAAGAAAGGATGAAATAGTATGAAAGTTACTTTAGCACGAGTTGATGAAAGATTGATTCATGGTCAGGTAATGACTGCTTGGTGTAAAAAGTGTTGGATTAAAGTTATTCTTTTAGTCGACCAAGAGATTTCCCAAGATGAATTCATGATTTCTGTATTGGAAATGAGTGCTCCTGCCGGGGTAAAGGTAGTAGTTAAATCACCGTCCGATGCGGTAAGTCTATTGGCAAATGACAACAGTGATGACAGTACATTGTTGTTATTTAAAGATATCAAGAATGTTGATGAGTTAGTAAAACACGGTTATCCGTTAAAGGAATTGAATATAGGAAATGTCGGTTCTTCTTCAATCAGAAAGCCGATTACCAGAGAGGTTTATGTTTCGGAAGAAGAAAAAGAGATTTTGAGAAGTTTATCTCAATCTGGGGTTAACGTCTATATTCAAAAACTTCCGGGCGATAACAGCGTTGATATTATGACTAAAATATAAATTAAATAGGTAAGGAAAGGAGATAATTTATGTTTTTGCAAGCATTAATAATGGCTTTATTGGCAATGCTATCTAAATGTGGTATGCCAATGTGGTCAAGATGGTCATTAGGTATGGGTGCACCATTAATTGCCGGTTTCTTAAACGGTATTATTATGGGCGATGTTCAATATGGTTTACAAATGGGTGCATCTATCATGTTAGTTTATGTTGGTGTTGCTGTTATTGGTGGTGCTATTTCAGCTGACCCTATGTTAGGTGGTTGGCTCGGTGTTACTGCTAGTATGATGGCTCACTCAGATCCAGAAGTAGGTATCACAGTTGCTACAACTTTAGGTATTTTAGGTTCAGTTATTTCTCCATTTGAAAGAACATTGAATACTACTTGGGTTGCCAGAGCACATAAGTATGCCGAGGACGGTAATACGAAGGGCGTTCAACTGATGGCAACAGTTGCTCCAATGTTAGTTGCCTTTGTAATTTACTTTATCCCTGGCTTCATTCTGTTATACTTCGGAGCTCCAGCTCTTGAAACATTCCTAGCTAAAGTTCCAGCTAAGGTTACAACAGCACTTGCTACTGTAGGTAATATTTTACCAGCACTTGGTTTAGGTATGTTGATGAATTTGTTATTCAAGTCATCAATGATTCCGTTCTTAATCTTCGGCTTTGTTGCTACAGCATATTTGAAGCTTGGTACAATGCCGGTAGCATTCATTGGTGTAGGTTTCGCAATCATGCACTATATGTATATGAGAAAGGAGAGTGCTCAGTAATATGAAACAATTAAGTAAAAAGACTCTTACTAAATCTTGGTTAAACTGGGTTAGCTTCGGACAGCAGTGTTACAACTATGAAATCATGCAGGGTTTAGGTTTCACCAGCTCAATGATTCCGGTTATTGATGAATTATATGCTGATGACAAAGAAGCTAAGAAAGAAGCAATCGAAAGACATTTAACTTATTACAACACCGAGAACAACTGGGGTGCTGCTGTTGCCGGTATTGTCGCTTCAATGGAAGAAGAAAAAGCAAACGGTGCTTCAATTACTGATGGTTCTATCAACTCTTTAAAGGCTGCTTTATCAGGCCCATTAGCCGGTATCGGTGATACTGTTACTCAGTCATTGGTAAAGACAGTATTATTAGGTATCTGTTGTGATTTGGCATTAAACGGTAATGTATTAGGACCTATCTTATTCTTCGTATTAATGTCAGTTTATACATTAGGATTAAGCCATTATGTATACTTCTTAGGCTATAAGCAGGGTAAATCTTCTGTAGCTAAATTATTGTCAAACGGTAAATTAGCAGAAGTAACTGAAGCATTAGGCGTTTTAGGTATGATGGTTGTTGGTTCATTAATTGCTTCATCTGTAGGCGTTAAGACTCCGCTTGTTATCTCTTTAGGTCAAACTTCAGTAGTATTACAGGATATTTTAGATGCTATTTGTCCTAAATTATTACCTCTTGCCAGTGTAATTGGTTGTTATTTCTTAGTTAATAAGGGTGTTAAACCTATCAAGATCATTGGCTTGTTATTCATCATTGGTATTGTTGGTGGATTAATCGGTATTTTAGCTTAATAACTATAGTATTTGTCGATAAGGAGGATTTTCAATGCAAAGAGATTTAATGGCTGAACACGTTAAGAGATTTAACGGTGTTGAAAAACCAATTATTGGATGTCTGCATTTGAGAGCATTACCTGCTACACCAATGTATGATCCAAATTATTCTATCGAACAGCATATTGCTGATTTAAAGAGAGAAGCTCATATTTTAATGGATTTGGGATTTGATGGCGCTGTGTTTGCCAATGAAGCAGATTACCCTTATGTCGAAAATATCGGACCGGGAGCTTTAGCGGCATATACTCATATCGTTAGCAGAGTAGCTGAAGAATTAACCATTCCATTTGGTGTAGGGATAATGAATGATCCTGTTTCAGCAATTTCGGTTGCCAAGGCCGTTGGAGCAACATTTGTAAGAGGCTTCTTCTGTGGCCAGCAATACGGCAACTATGGACCGCTTATCAAGACCCCGGGTGAAATCTTCAGATATGCTAAGAGTATCGGGGCTGACAATATCGGAGTATATACCAGCTTTGAACCGCATAATGGTTCAAGCATTGACAGCCGTACTTTTGAAGAAATTGCCGGTTCTTTATACAAGGATGTTCCTGTAGCCGGATATTCATTAAACGGACCAAAGAAGGGTCAGGCAATTGAGGACAGTAATATTGCCAGATGTAAGAAGCTGTATCCGAATATTCCTATTTCTTTCAATAATGGCGCTAACCCATCTAATATCAAGGAGATGCTGAAATACTGTGATATGGTAGTCGTAGGTACCACACTGAAGAAAGATCATTATCTATATAATCCTATCGATTATGATAATGCTAAAGAATTTATTTTAGCAGCTAGAAAGTAATTTATTCTAAGGGCCAGCAGCCAGATGTTGGCCCTTTTTTAGGAGTTTTTATGAAAAAATATCGTGCCGCTATTTTTGATATTGATGATACATTGTATGATTCAAGAACAAAGACTTTTATCAACAGCTCAATTGAAGGCATAAAAAAATTGCAGCAGAATAAAGTCAAAGTAATTTTAGCTACCGGTCGTCCGCCACAGACAGCTTCGGCTATTTTTCAATACGGCGTCCGGCCGGATTATATCGTTTGTATTAACGGTCATATCATTTTAAATGATAAAAATGAGATTATTCATCAGCAGACCTTTTCAAAAGATTTGGTTAACAGAATATATCAGTATTGTCTGGAAAATGACATCGGTTTATTGTGGAAATATCCTGATTTGACTTACGAATATATCCACAAAGATGTTTTTAATAATTTTTACTATAAAACAAAGGATTCAATTAAGAAGGTTGTTTTTGATGTCAAGGATGAGCATAAAAGACGCTGCCCTAACGGCGGCTGTTTGGGTTGCAGCAACAAGAAAGCTGATGTGTTCAATGCAAATTTTGCCAGGGAAGCCGTAGCGATTAAAATTGATGATTTATCCAGTGATTTACTGCTATACGGGGTAAATAAATTATCAGGAGTTAAAACCGTTTTGGAAAAGGAAAAAATCGGTTTCCATCAATGCATCGGTTTTGGCGACAACAATAACGATTTGGAGATATTGAATGAAGTTGAAACCAGCGTGGCGGTTGGTAATGGTACTGAACAGCTGAAACAGAGCGTTGATTATATTACGGATGATATCGCTGATGACGGTATCTATAAAGCATTGGTAAAGTTCGGATTGATTTGAGAAAAACAGTAGATGATAGTATAATCAATAGTGAGGAGAGACGAACTGAAAATGAAATTATTTAATTTTAAGAAAAAGCAGAAACCCGTTATTATCACTATTCATGGCTTCGGCAAAAGGATGCATCATCAATTCGATTCAATTGCCCAGTTTTTAAGGGGCAATGGCTATGAAGTAATTCAATTTGATTTATTTGACTACAATAATTATGAAGATGTTGACTATAAGGTCTGGATTGAAAGAGCCGAGAATAAGGTAAGAGAAATTCAGAAAAACTATCATAATAATATGGTATTGTTCGGTTATTCGATGGGTGGGGTAATTGCCACTTATCTAGCTACCGTATTTCCGGTAAAGAAGTTAATTTTATCGGCTCCGGCCTATCAGTATTTAGACATGGGTAAAATCGTTGATTATTGTATTAATTCAATTAAGAAGGAGGCCGGCAAGCCTGTAGATCCGGATGCTTTCAGCAATCTGCAAACCAAGGCGTTCCAGGATGTTGTTGCTCATTGTAAACAGTTTATTCCTTATGTTGATTGTCCTGTTTTCTTAATGCATGGCAGTGATGATCAAACGATTGCCGTAGAGTCATCAAAGAGAGCTTTCCAACAGTTCAAATGCGATAAGAATATGGTAATTGTTGAGGGCGGCGGCCATCATATGTTTTATCAGCAGCCGACTGAACAGTTCTGTCACAGATTGGTTCTGATGGAATTAGAGTCAATTAAGTAGTTCACTTTGCCTTAAATGAACTACTTTTTTATTTTGGTAATAGACAGTAAAATCAATATGTTGTAAAATGAAACGGATATAAAAATATCAGGAAAAATATTTAAGGAGGAAACATGAAAAAAGCATTAGCAATCTTGTTAGTTGTTTCTATGGCAATCAGTATGGTTGGCTGTTCAACCGGAAACAATGATGACAATGGCGAAAGCAAAGGCAAAATTTGCTTCATCGCAACTCAACTTGGTGACTTATCATTCAACGATAATGGTTGGGATGGTATTCAAAGAGTTGGAACTCAATACGGTTACGAAGTAAAAGTTATCGAATCAGGAATGGACTCATCAAAGTATGAAACAGCATTCTTGGATTTGTGCGAATCTGATTACGATTACATTGTTGCTCAATCAGGTAATGGTTGGGGCGATATCGTATTCAAATATGCCGCTGAATATCCTGAAAAGAAGTTTATTGTATTTGACTGTGCTAAAACCACTACAGTACCTTCAGACAATGTTTTATGCATTGCTTATTGTGCTAACGAAGGTTCATACTTAGTTGGTTATGTATGTGCTGCAATGAGCCAAACCGGCAAGATTGCTACCGGAGCAAATAGAGATAATCCGAATATCAACGATTTCTTTACAGGCTTCATTAACGGTGCTTTACAATATAATCCGGAAATCAAAGTAGCTACAGCTTATAATACTGTACCTGGCGATGCAACTGCTATGGGTGAAATTGCTGAACAGTTATTCAACGCTGGTGTTGATGTAATGTTCTCAGTTGCCGGTGCTGCCGGTTTAGGTATTTTCAAGAGCGCTTATGATAAAGGTACTTTAGCAGTTGGAGTTGACTCTGACCAGTATTTAACTTATTCAAATTCAGAAACTCCTGAATTAGCAACTGTTATTATGACCAGTATGATCAAAAATATCGGTGATACTTTAGTATCAACTTTCGAAGCTATTGAAAATGGAACTGTACAATGGGGTACTTTATCAGTATTAGGCATTAAAGAAGGTGGCGTTGCTTTAGCAGACAATGAAAACTACCAGAATTTAGTAAGCGAAGATGTAAGAGCAAGTGTAAGCAGTTTAATCGAACAGATTAAAAACGGCGAAATCACTATCCAGTCTTACTTCGATTTCACTGATGATGCTCAATTCCGTGATTTGGTAAATTCTGTATCAATTAACAATTAATTTTGTTTGTAAAAGGGTGAGCTGGCTGATGCTCGCCCTTTTTTCTAGAAAGAGGGATTTATGTCAAAAGAAATATTGAAAATGCAGGGCATAACAAAGATTTACAGCAATGGTTTTATTGCGAATAAAGATGTTAGCTTTACAGTAAAAGAGAAAGAAATCCATGCTCTGGTTGGTGAAAATGGGGCAGGGAAAACGACATTAATGAAAATTCTTTTTGGTATGGAGCAACCTCAAAGCGGTGAAATCTATATCGATGGAAAACCGGTTGTGTTTTCCAATTCCATTGAAGCGATTGCTTCGGGAATAGGAATGGTGCATCAGCATTTTATGTTATCGGATTCTTTAACGGTGGCTGAAAATGTGGTATTGGGCATGGAACCGCTAAACGGTATCGTAGTCGATAAAAAGGCCGCTATAAAACTGACTCAGGAAATATCGGATAAATATAATCTGAAAGTAAATGCGACCAGCAAAGTAAAGGATTTAAGTGTCGGTCAAAAACAAAAAGTCGAAATAATCAAAGTTTTAGCTCGTGATGCCAAGATTTTAGTATTAGATGAACCAACCGCTGTGTTAACTCCGCAGGAAACCGAAGAGTTATTCCAGCAAATCAAAGTATTAAGAGAAAACGGTCATTCAATCATCTTTATTTCTCATAAGCTTGATGAAGTTGTCCGCTTATGTGATTGGGTAACGGTTTTAAGAAGAGGCGAAGTAGTTGCTTCTGTCTCAATCGAAGGGTTAAGTCAACAGAAAATTTCTCGTTTGATGGTTGGCAGAGATATTGTAACAACCATCGAGAAAGATAAACCGGTTTTGAAAAATAAGGTGTTGCAAATGGAAAATGTAACATCGGTAAATGACGAGGGCAAAAAAGTTTTAAATAAGGTGTCATTATCGGTATACCAGGGCGAAGTGCTGGGAATTGCCGGTATTGAAGGCAATGGACAGAGTGAAATCGCTGATGTAATCACCGCAATGAGTGAATATCAATTCGGAAAGATTACGGTTAATGGCGTGGATATAAAAGGAAAAAGTATCAAGCAGGTCAGAAATATCGGGGTAGCCCATATTTCCGAGGACCGTTTGATTTACGGTTCGGCTGCTGATTTAAGTATCAAGGAAAATCTGATAATTGATCGAGCTGATAAGTCGGAATTTAAAGTTGGACCGTTTATCAGTTCTAAAAAGGTCAACAAGTATGTTGATGACTGCATCAAGTATTTCGAAATCGCTTGTGATGATCGTAATGAGCCGATCAGAATGCTTTCCGGAGGAAATATGCAGAAGGTAATTGTAGCTCGGGAATTTACTTCTCAAGCAAGTCTGATTGTTGCCAATCAGCCAACCAGAGGAGTTGATATCGGTACCTGCGATATGATCAGGCGTGAATTAATCAGAAAAACCAGGGAAGATCAGGTGGCAGCAATATTAATCAGCGCCGATTTGAACGAGGTCATTGAAGCCAGTGATCGATTGATTGTTATGTATAACGGTCAGATCGTCGCTTATTTCCCTGACAGCAAGGCTATCAATGAACAGCAGTTAGGTGAATATATGCTTGGACTGAAAAGGATGAGCGAAGAGCAGATAAGCGAGGTTTATTAGTATGAAAAAAACCAGAAGAATAGAAATAGTTTTTGAAATATTGCGAATTGTATTTGCGATGGCAATCGCTTATCTACTGGCAATGGTCGTGCTGTTCTTTATTTCAAAACAGCCGATTGAAGCCATCAAGAGCTTTGCTTTCGGTCCGTTAAGCAGTAAAAGGCGTTTTTCAAGCGTTATTGAATTGATGATTCCGTTTATGCTGACCGGTACGGGAATGTGTATGATGTATTCGGCTAACCGCTTTAATTTGTCGGTTGAAGGTATTTTCCTTTTTTCAGGCTGTGTGATAACTTTATGCTCATTCTATCTCGATTTACCGAAGGTCTTGTTCTCTTTTATCTTGATTTTAATCGGAGCAATCGTCGGCGGACTGCTGGCTTTCATTCCAGCCATCGGTAGAGAGAAATTAGGGGCTAATGAAGTTGTAATATCCATTATGCTGAATTATGCTTTATTGTATTTTTCTAATTTTATCTTGAGAAACTTTATGCTGGATACTTCGGTTACTTACAGTGCTTCCTATCCGATAAAAGATGCTGCTAAGCTAACCAGACTGTTTTCCGGCACTCGTTTGCATACCGGTTTGTTTGTCGCTTTGATTGTGGTAGTATTAGGCTATCTTTTCCTGTATAAGACTCCAATCGGCTTAAAAATCAGAAGCTGCGGTGCAAATGCCAATTTCGCTAAGTATGCAGGAATTAATGTTGCTTTATACTGCATTATTGCCCAGGTAATAGGCGGGGCCTGTGCCGGTATTGGTGGAACAGTTCAGATTTTGGGATTGTTTGATCGATTCCAGTGGGACAGTTTAACTCAGTATGGTTTTGATGGCTTGCTGGTATCGGTATTGGCAAAAAGAAATCCGATTCTGGTACCGGTGGGAGCATTTTTGCTGGCATATTTAAGAATCGGCGCCGATATTGTCAATTATTCAACTGATGTACCGGCGGAATTTGTCAGTATTTTACAGGCAATCATCATCCTATTAGTTGCGGCTCAAGAGTTCTTAGGTGTGATGAAACGTAAGACAATTTACAAGGCAGCTCAAAAAGAAATGCTGTTAGAGAAAGGAGAAAACAAGTAATGTTATCAACTTATTTATCTGCTCAGTGGATAGGCAGTTTCCTTTATTCTATTATTCGTATTTCTACTCCTTTGATTTTTGCTTCATTGGGAGCTTGTTTTACCAAAAAGGCCGGATTAATGAATATGGCTTTGGAATCAATGATGCTGGTATCGGCCCTGACGGGTGTTTTAGCTTCAGCAATTAGCCAAAATTTAATTATCGGTTTATTGGGAGCTATTCTTGGAGCGATGGCAGTCGGGGGAATTATTTGCTACTGTGCCTTTTATTTGAAAACCGATTTGTATTTGACTTCGATTTCTCTTAATCTGGCTTCTGTCGGCGGAACTGTTTTTGCTCTGTACTTGATTTGCGGTCAGAAAAGCAACAGTGCCGGAATCTTAAAAAGTTTAAGTTTTCCAAAACTGGATATTCCTTTGTTAAAGGACATTCCGATTATCGGAACTGCTTTGAGCGGTCACAGTATTCTTACCTATTTAGCTTTTGCGATGGTTATTGTGGTTTATTTTATTTTGAATAAAACCAGAATCGGACTAAGAATTACGGCTTCCGGCGAAAATCCTAATGCGGTTGAATCAGTCGGTATTTCCGTAAGAAAGATCAGAACAATTTCATTCCTGTTAAGCAGTATCTTATGCGGTTTAGCCGGTGCTTATATGTCAATGAGTTATGTTAACTGGTTTGCCAGAGATATGATTTCAGGCAGAGGATTTATCTCAATGAGTGCGACCAATATCGCTAACGGTTCACCGGTTTTAACCTGTTTATGCGCAATGCTGTTTGGCTTATCGCAGGCCTGTGCCAATGCGATGCAGATAACTAATGCTCCGGCTGAACTGGTTAGTGCTTTGCCTTATGTGGCAACTATTGTCTTTGTCTTTGCGTTTGCCTTAATTCAGAAACAAAGGGCTAAAACTGCCAAGAAAAAAGTGTTGGCAAAAATTCAGGAGGAAGAAAATGGTAATTGATTTTAGGACTCGTCCGCCTTATAAAGGTTTTATTACCGAAGGCAACTTCTTTCCAAGACCGATGGAAGATGCTTTTGAAAATCCGATGGATGTCCCGGCGATCTATTTAGGTTCGGCCAATACGGATATTGAATCAGCCAGAGTCGGTGACTTTTCGCTGTATCTAAAAGAATTAGCCGACAGTAAAATCGATTTACAGGTCGTTCACGGTCGAATGGTCAGTGAAGGAATGGCTAGGGTTAATAATGATGATGTATGTCAATTGGGACAGCTTTATCCTGAAAAATTTATCTGTTTTCCGGCAGTTGATCCGGCTGATTGTGAAAATGCGCTTAAAGAAATTCAACGCTGCTACGACACTTATAAGATTAAGGGAATAGCCTTGGAACCGGGCTGGGCAAAGCCTTCAATGACAGTGAATGATCCTTCCTTATATCCGATTTATGACAAGTGTGCGCAGCTGGGATTAATCGTCTCATTTACATTAAGTGCTTTAGCTGGTGAAGATTTGAGATGTTGCCATCCTTTAGATTTACAGCTGATGGCTAAAAGATATCCGCAGTTGACTATTACGGTATCTCACGGCTGCTGGCCTTATGTGGCAGAGTTTCTCGCTGTCAGTATGACCTGTCCGAACATCTATTTTTATCCGGATTTTTTCCTAAATACAAGAATGCCAATGACTGATGACTTCATTGTCGCAATTAATTCATATATGAAATACCGCACAATGTTTGCCAGCTCTTATCCGGTAAGAGGTTTGTCGGAAAGCATCAACCGATTTAGGCAGTTGCCGCTCAATGATGATGTCTGGGATTATGTGCTGTATAAAAATGCGGCTAGAATTCTTAAATTAGATATAAAATAAGCAAGAAGCCTGTAAAGGTTTCTTTTGTTTGGGCTCTATGGTATGATTGTACTGTTATGAAGATTGATATTAGTGAACACTTTGATTTAAAGAAATTACTGAGATATTGTTTATCACCTATTTCCATGATGGTATTTTCTTCACTTTATTCGGTAGTGGATGGGATAATGGTCTCTAATGCGGTAGGCAAAAATGCGATGGCCGCAGTCAATATTATCTGGCCGATGGTGATGATTATCGGCTCTGTCGGTTTTATGATTGGAGCGGGTGGCAGTGCTCAGATCGGCAAAACAATGGGCGAAAATAAACCCCAAAAAGCCTGTGAGATTTTTACGTTTCTGGTTTTATCGATAGTGGTTGCAGGGGTTGTGCTGTCAACTCTGGCAATAGTCAATATTGAAAGATTATCCTATTTATTCGGCAGCAACGAGCTTCTGTTGCCGCAATGCCGGCAGTATGGGGTAGCGATATTAAGCTTTACGACAATGTTTATGATCCAATCGGCCTTTCAAAATTATTGTGCTACTTCCGGTAAACCGGTGGTGGGTTTTATCTCAACGATTGCTTCCGGGATTGTGAATATTGTATTGGATTACTTATTTATTGTGGTTTTTGATATGGGAATACTCGGAGCCGGGGTAGCAACCGGCTTGGGTTATACTGTCGGAGCGATAATACCGTTGGTTTATTACTTGTTGCCTAACGGCTCCTCTTTACGCTTTTGTAAAACCGGATTCTATTTTAAGGAATTGTTTTACAGTTGCAGTAACGGAATTTCCGAAATGTTGACCAATGTTTCGGCGTCGTTTGTAGCGGCTTTGTTTAATGTGCGAATTATGAGCTTGATTGGGGAAAATGGGGTGGCAGCTTATTCCATTATTTCATATACCGACTATGTCTTTAAGGCTATTTTGCTTGGCATCTCGATTGCGGTAGCTCCAATTATCTCTTATAACTACGGTTCAAAAAACATGGCAGAGTTGAAAAATGTTTATCGGATGGCGTTGAAAATGATTTTCTTCTGCAGCATTTTAATGTTTGTCATTCCGCAATTATCCGCTGATTTAATCGCCGATATATTTGTTTCCAATGATGAGGAATTGTTACTGTTAACGGCTAAGGCAATGCGGATTTATGGCTTGGGTTATTTCTTTTGCGGTATCAATATTTTTGCTTCCGGTTTCTTCACCGCCTTATGTAACGGCAAACTATCGGCACTAATCAGTTCAATCAGAAGTTTCATCATTCCGATTTTAGCTATTTCAATACTGTCATATCTATTTGGTATTGATGGCATTTGGCTGACTATTCCAATCAGTGAAATCATTACTTTTATCTTCTCGGTTGTTTTGATATTGATAAACGGAAAAGACTATGGTTATAGATAAAGTATTAGTAGTATAATTAAAGAAAAAGGATGGAGAATATGACAAGAAAATTAATTTTAGATGTCGATACCGGCAGTGATGATGCTTGTGCGATAATGCTGGCGGCTTTGCACAAAGATTTAGACTTAGTAGCCGTTTGCTCAGTCAGCGGTAATGTCCCTCTGGTCAATACAACTGAAAATAGTTTGAGAGTTTTGCAGCATATCGGTAAATCGAATATTCCGGTTTACAAAGGCTGTGATAGACCGCTTATCAGAGATGTATCTAAACAGTATCGGGCTCCAAGCGATACAAGAGCAATGGTTGTTGACGGCAAAGAGCTGCACATCCACCAGGATTATTTACCTTTAGAGGCCAGCACCGCAAGCTATCAGTCAACCCCAGCCAGTATCTTTTATGTCGACTATTTAATGAACAGTCAAGAAAAGATTGATATAGTAGCAGTTGGACCGTTGACTAATTTGGCAGTTAGTTTGATGATCGAGCCGAGAATTGTTGAACATATTAACGAAATTGTCATTATGGTCGGCACTCATACAATTACCAATGAAACAAGCAGTGCCGAATTCAATATTTTCTATGATCCGGAAGCAGCGCAAAGGGTTTTAAAATGCGGCGCTAAAATCACCATGGTATCGTTAGATGCAACTCATAAAGCCTATGTCAATGACAAAGATGCGGTAAGATTAAGAGAGTTAAATACCAATGCGGCAAACTTTGCGGCTGAGATGATTGAACAGCGAATCTTTTTTCATAAATTAAGACAGCCACTGAAGGATGTTAATTTCTGTGCCTTACATGATCCGTTGGCAGTCGCTTATCTGATTGATCCAAGCGTTTTAAAGGGTGTTCATCTGCTTAATGTTGAAGTATCTTTAGGAGATTTAACCGATGGTCAGACTGTGGTTAACCGCCGTTATTTCCATGATAATAGAAATGTCAATTATGCCTTCGACGGTGATCGGAATAGATTTGTCGACATTATGTGTGAAGCGTTTAAATAACAAAAAAACTGCCACAGATTGAATGAGATGAGACCCAATTGTTAGACCAACTAACAGGAGGGGCATTTTTATATGAGGAGATAAGAGGGTTTTATTATGGCAAGTACATATAATCCTTTCAGGGGCTGTAAGCGCTGTTCGGAAGGTTGCTTACATTGTTATATCCATAAGGGTGATGCGAAAAGAAAGATTGATACTTCTCAAATTGTAAAAACGACTTCATTTTACAAACCGATTGAAAAAAAGAAAAACGGTGAATACAAAATGAAGTCGACTTTGGTGTATCTATGTTTTCAAACGGATTTTCTGATTGAAGAAGCAGACCGGTTCAGGGATGAAATATGGCAGATGATTAAACAGCGTTCGGATTGTGATTTTTTGTTTTTGACCAAAAGAATCGAAAGAATGGCCCGGGTTTTACCGTCAGACTGGGGTGACGGTTACGATAATGTCATAGTCGGTTTGTCTTTGGAAAATCAAAAGAATGTTGATAAAAAGCTACCGGTATTTGTCAGTTTGCCAATTAAACACCGAATTATTGCGGCTCAACCATTATTGGAAAAGATTAATCTGGAGAAGTATTTGGACTACATTGAAGAAGTTTTGGTCGGTGGGGAAAGCGATAAACAGGCCAGAGCGCTGGATTACAGCTGGGTCTTAGATATCAGAGAGCAATGTATCAGAAAGAATGTTGATTTTACCTTTAGGCAATGCGGCAGTCACTTTATTAAAGACGGCGTTCTTTACCATCTACAAGTTAAAGATTTGGTTGCTCAGGCAAGAAAAGCAAATATTGACTATCATAGAAAAGAGGCTGAAAATGGCTGATTACAGTAAGATAATAGCTAAAGCACTGAATAAAAAAACAGATATCTCAAGCACGTAAGCTGGACAGTATCCAAACATCGGATGGGATTAATTATGATATTGTGGTTTATAAGCAAAGCTTTCTGTCAGCTGATAGTGTCGCTTTGGTAAATGATAACGACTGTATAATTACCAAGCTGAAATATCAGCCTAAAACCTGTCAAAAATCGCTTGAAGCATATCTGGAAAAAAGCTGTCAAAAACCGCAAGATGAGTTAATAAACCAGTTGAGTCAACAGGTGGAATTACTGAATAAGGTAATCAAGTCCGATTTGCCATTAGAAAAGATAATCACGATTTTTAAACAATACTGTTACAATAACGATAGTCAGCCACTGATGATGTTTCAATGTTATCAAAAAGATGAACTATGGTGTTTGGTATTTAGCCGGCATATCAAAATATCTGAGGGAAAGTATTATCGTATTAACCTCGATTTACGTTACAATAAGATGGAAAATGTTGATTTATCTACAAATAAGATCTACAGTGATGAAATTAATCAGGATATCTTTGAATACTTTCTTCAAAGTCAGGTTTATGAAAATTGTTGCAAAAACAAGCTGGTAAAAACTGAAATTAAGCTGATTCTTAATTAATTTGTTGGTAAATATTTAATTTTGTTGTTTATTTATTTTATAAAATAGAATAAAATAATATGTAGTGTAAAAAGACACAAAGGATATTATAAGGTGGAAATATGGTAGATTACGACGATTTAGATCAAAATTTAAAACGCAAAGAGGAATTAGTTGAAAAGGCAAGACAGCTGGCCGAAAGCGACAACCTCAACGATGCTCAAAGAAAATTAGCATCTTTAAGAAAAGAATGGAAGAGATTCGAAGATTATGAATCAAATTTCGAAGAGCAGTTGCGCGAAAAATTTGAAGAATATGCTACTGCTGTAAAGACTAAGAGAGATTTATTGGCTGCTAATGCTGTTGAAAATAAGCAGGCAATTATTGAAAAGGCTAAAGAAGCTGCAAGTTTAACCAGTTTCAAAGAAGCTACTAAACAGATGGACGAACTGATGGAAGAATGGAAAAAATCAGTTAGTGCCGGAAAAGAAAAAGACGATGAACTGTGGAACGAGTTTAAGGAAATCAGAAACGATTTCTTCGCTAGAAGAAAACAGTATTATGCTGATTTAGCAGTAAAACATGCTGCCAGCAAGCAGACTAAAACTGAAATTGTTGCCAGAGCACAAGAGTTGTCAACTTCAACTGAATGGAAGAAGACTTCTGATGAACTTAACGAGTTATTGGAACAATGGAAGACTGCCGGCAGTGCAGGCAAGAAAGCAGATGAAGATTTATGGAAACAGTTCTCAGCTGCAAGAAAAGCCTTCAACAGTGCTAAGAACGCTCATTTCGCTCAGATGAAGGAAGAGTTTGCTAGAAGAGCAGTTTTGAAACAGGATTTAATTGCTCAGGCTAAGTTATGTGTTGCTCAGGTTGATTTCTCAAATGAAATGGTTGAAAAAGTTAAATCTTTAAGAACTCAGTGGAAGGAAATCGGCACTTGCGGCAGAAACAAGGAAGATGCATTGTGGAATGAATTTAATGACACAGTAAACACTTTCTTCAAAAACATGAGAGATTACAAATAGTAAGCATTAAAGCAAACCCAAGGGTGTGAATAGTTGTCACATCCTTTTTTAAAAACAAGAAATCAGTTTAAATTGTCTAAAGAATAAGGATGTTATAATCTTATGGTGTTATAAAATAATTTTTGAGTAGTTTTGATACTAACTCTTCTGCTTTGAATATCTGTGTTTATTAATTTAAAGTGCTTTGATATAATAAAAATTAATAATATTGATGAATTCTTAGGAAATAGATAAGATATTACTTTATATAAGATTTGATGTAAATTCATATCGTATCGAAGTAATAATGGGGAAAGGATAGGCGAACCACATATGATAGAGTATGTTTGTAAAAAATGTGATGGTTTGATTTGCAATACCAGCAAATGCCCAAACTGTGGAAATAGAACCGAAATACATACAACGAAGATTTTTTGGTGTGATTCTCTTAATGCTCCATCTTTTTACGAGTACTATGGTTCAGAAAAGTGTAGACCAATCTCAACAGACTTAAGACCTGTATTTGCCGAAGAAAGGCTATTAATAGAAATATTGTTGAATAAGCCAATGGAGTTTGCTGGCAAATCAATATGGAATACAGGATCAAATACATACATAATTGATGGGAAAAAAATGACCATCAAGTTTAATGAATTGATTAAAACGCCAGTAGATAAGGTCATCAAACAGTTGTCAGAGTATTCGGACAAAAACATGTATTATGTGAATAATTGTTTGGAACAAAATTATATTAAACATTTTATAATGTGTAATAAAGATAGGTTAAATAGTATCGTATCTGAGGCCCATGATTACATAAAAGAGCAAACAAAAGGCTGGAATGAAGATGAAATGTTTGTTTCTTTTAGTGGTGGAAAAGATTCTACAGTCACTAGTTCATTAGTTATGAACGCATTGGCTACTGAAACTATTCCCCATATTTACTGCGATACTACTTTAGAATATCCAACTTCGAAAGTGTACATTGATAGATTCAAGAAGAAACACAATAGAACACCTTTGCTTATTGCAAAGAATAAGGATCAGGATTTTATTAATCTTTGCGAAGTAATTGGACCACCAAGTAGAGTTTTGAGATGGTGCTGTACTATATTCAAAACTGGCTCAATTACTAAAAAAATTGAATCTGTTTTTAAAAATCAAACAAGAATACTCACATTCCAGGGAATAAGGCGAAATGAGTCAAAATCAAGAAGTAAATATGATCGAGAATCGAATGACTCAAAAATCATGAAACAAGCGGTAATTTCGCCAATAATTGATTGGTTAGATTTTGATGTATGGTTATATATACTATCTAATAACATAGACTTTAATGATGCGTATCGCCAGGGTTTTTCAAGGGTAGGTTGTTGGTGCTGTCCAAATAACTCACCATGGTCAGGATTCTTGTCTAATGTTTACATGCATGAAGAGTATGTCAAGTTTTACAATATTCTTTATGATTTTGCTAAAAAGGTGGGAAAACAGGACTGGAAAGAGTATGTCGATGAAGGGAAGTGGAAAGCAAGACAAGGAGGAAATGGATTAGAAATTAGTAATAATGCTGTTGTATCATTTTCACCATGTGCATTAGAGGAAAATTCATATAATTTTACTCTTTCTAGAGAGATTAGCGATGACTTATATGTTTTATTTAAGCCATTCGGCAAATTGGATTTCGAGATTGGAAACAAAAGATTGAATGAAGTTTATGTGTTAGATAGAAAAACAAATTTGCCTATCTTGAAATTAACTGGAAGAATAGGTAAAAATGAATTGAAGGTCTCAGCGTTGAACTCAAGTAGTTCATTTTCCAATCGGGGAAACATAGAAGTGCTCATTAAGGATCAGTTGACTAAATATCAAATGTGTATTGGTTGTTCAGCTTGTCAAAGCGTATGCCGATTTGATGCACTGAAGGTTCTTAACACGCAAAAAGGTAACGTTTCCAACGAAACAATCTCTTACACAATTGATTCAGATAAATGTGTTGGCTGTCTTGAATGTGTTAATCATTTTGATGGTGGATGTTACATGAAAAAAGTGTTAAGAGTTAAGAAAGGGGAATAAAGGGAAACTTTATGAAAGAAAAATACCGATTTAAACGACATGAAAGCTTCTATCTAAGAGAAGGATGGATAGAGAAAGCAGTTAACGCAATTAACGAGGGTAAAATAGCTTTTACAAAATCAGATGGTGTGAAGGCTTTAGGTATAGGTTCAAATATGGTGAAATCCCTTAGGTATTGGTTGATAGCAACACAAGTAATGGACGAAAAAAGTGGACGTCTTAGTGAGTTTGGTCAATCAATCATCAATTATGACCCTTATCTCGACAACTTGTTTACTTGGTGGATGATACATATTAATTTGGTAACTAATATAAAAGATGCACCTGTATTTAATATTATATTTAATTCACCGAAGCCAAAAAATTTTAACGTTGATGATTTAACTGAAGTTGTTCTTTTAGATATGGAAGAAAAAGACATTGATATGTCTAATTCACAATTAGTAAGGGCTGATGTGTCAGTTTTTGTTCGATCATATGTAAAACAAATGACTGATAATCCTGAAGATAATTCAATTTGCCCTTTGAGTAGACTCAACCTGATGAAAGAAGACAAAAAAGGTTGTTCTTTTGTTGCGGCTTCATATAAAAATCTTCATAATTTAGCAGTTTTTTACTCGATTTTAAAAGCATTGGGTAAAGATAATGACTCTATTAATGTTGATGATTTAACTCAATTGCATAATTCGCCAATAAAAGTGCTTAACTTGGATAAGAACCTTTTCTATATCTATGTGAATGAATTATCGCATTCTGGATTGATCACAGTCAATAGAACTGCTGGACTAAATATGATATACTTAAAAAAATATCTATCTGATTCAGAAATAATGAAACTATATTTTGAAGGAGACTAGCTATGAGTTATTCAGAGGTAATTAAGATTAGTGAGTCATTTAAGACATCAATAAATATCGAATATGATTTACTAAAAGAAGAAAAACTATCAAAATATATTCCTACAAGTGATGTTTGTGAAGTTATGAGAGGATACCTAATGTCTGTAGAAGACAGCAGTTTTAATAGAGCCTCAATTCTTGAAGGTCCATACGGGAAGGGTAAATCATATCTAGTTCTAAGTCTACTGCAAATTTTGTATATGGATGGCGAGAATGAACATTTACAGGATTTTGTAAATAAAGCATCATTAGTTGATAAGAATTTTGCTGAACAAATAAAAAGAATTAAAGCGAATGGTGTTAAGCTTATACCTATAGTAGTAAATTCGAATTATACTCAATTGAACCAATCGCTTAACATTGCATTGAAAGAGGCATTGGTTAGAGTTGGGTTAGAACAACTATTTCCTAATACTGCTTACGAAGTCGCTTTGAATGTGATGGCTAAATGGGAAAGTAACGATGACATTAACGGGAAAATTCTTGATGAATGTTTAAAGGAAAGAGGAATTAAGCTGAATAAATTGAAAAAAGGACTCGCAAATTATTCTTATGATTGTTATGAAAGCTTTATTAAGCTATATAATTGTATTAATAAAACAGGGCAAGATTTTTTAATCCTTTTTCAAACGACAATGTTGTTAAGAACTACGAAGATATCTCTTATAAATTAAAGGATTATGGTTATAATGGTATATTTATCGTATTTGATGAGTTTAGTAAGTTTATTGAAGCTGATAATGATTCACTGACTAAAGACCTTAAAATATTGCAAGATTTATCAGAAAAAGTATCTAGATCTAACGAAGTTCAAATGCATTTGTGCTGCATTACGCATAAATCGTTGAGTAGTTACTACAGGAATAGAAAAAGCGAAATTGCCAACTCGCTAAAAACTGTTGAGGGTAGATTTAGAGAGATTAGATTTAATAGAAGTTTGAACCAGAATTATGAAATAATTTCTCTTACTCTTGAAAAACTGCCGGGATTTGATGAAGTCTTCGAAAGAGAAAAAGAAAATAATAAAGAATTGTATGAAATGAGTAAAGAATTGTTTGGGCAAACAAGTGAAGATGTAATATTTAAAGGATGTTTTCCTTTGAATCCATTGGCAACTTATTCTGCTATACAGGTGTCAGAAATGGTCGCTCAGAACGAGAGAACACTTTTTACTTTGATTTCTGATGCAGACCCAAATAGTTTAGCATCGTTTATTAGACGCAACGATAAAGGAATATACAATGTAGATCAAATATATGATTATTTTTCGAGCATTCTGGAAAAATCAGAAAGTGAGGATGTCCGTTCTTTAAACTATAAGACTCAAACTAGTTTACTAAAGGTTGATGATGATGTGTCTATATCAATTATCAAAGCTCTTTCTATTATAAGGCTAATTAACAACTTTGATGGTTTTCCGTCAAGTGAAGAGGTCATAAGTAAGTCTATTAATCGTGATCGACAAAACGTAAAGCTTGTATTAAATGATCTGGTTGAGAAGAGGATACTGAAGAAGATGTTGTCAAACGGTTGTTATGATTTTGTTATGTCTGGAAGCAAAGAGATTGATGACCAAATTAATTCTATATTAAGTGTTAGTGGCAAAAAAATAGATATAATAAGTGTTTTGAATGATTTGTATCCTTCATTTGAATTGCCTAGGAAATATAATGCCAAAAACAAAATGACAAGATTCTACAAACAAATGTATATATCTGCAACGACATTAAACGAATTAACTTCATTTAAGTCATATTTTACGCTTTATTCTTGTGATGGTTTTGTGTTTAAAGTAGTAATGATAGATGACATTACCTTTGATGTTGATGAAAAATTCCGTGAAATAGATGAACATGAAAGAGTGGTTTTAAAAGTTCCTAAAAAGAAACTGACCAAAAACATAATTGATGAAATATTTAGACTAAGCGCTTTAAAACAACTACTAACCTCAAAGAATTTGACTGAAGAAGACAGAGAAGAAATAAGAATAATAATTGAAGACGAAACCTATGAACTTGGAAATGTATTAGATGAAATTTTTTCCAATGAATGTGTTGATATTATTTCTATTGTGAATGGTGGCTCTTATATTGATGCAATATCAAGTGTATTTGAAACAATATATTACTCTTCACCGATAGTAAATAATGAAATGATTAACAAGAATTCACCAGTCTCAGTCCAATACTCGAAACCTAGAGACTATGTAGTTGATTTGTACTTGAATAATCAAACTGGAAAAATAAAAGAAAAGTCTGATACAGGTCCAGAAGCGACTGTATTCAATTCTGTAGATCCTTTTGAACGTAATACGAAATTAGTCATTGAATTGATAAAAAAATCTATTGAAAGGTCAGAAAATGAACAGGTTGTCTTTTCGGAAATATATGAATTGCTAAAACGACCTCCTTATGGGGTGAGAAAAGGCGTTCTTCCCGTACTGTTTGCTATAGCTATCAACCAAATTGATGCTCATTTAATAGTTAGGTTTGGGAAGAAAGAAATACCGCTAAGTGCAGAAATAATTGATAAAATGGTAGAAAAACCAGAAAAATATAGCTTTACTCTTGCAAAAGGCACCAAAGAAAAAGGTGATTATTTAAAGGGCTTAGCAGAGATTTTCAATGTCGAATTATCAGATATTTTTGCTAAGGATATTACCCTAATTTCTGAAGCTATAAAACGTTTGGTTTTCGGTATGCCAAAAATAGCTAGAAACTGTACAAAAAAGGATAATTACCTTTCTTTGAGTGAGGATATATTAATGGTTAAAGATGTTTTCTATAGTTTTGATATCAATCCGTATGAAACTTTATTCAAAAAATTACCATCTATATATGGAAATAGCTATAAGGAAACTATCAATAAGATGAAGACTGTTAAAGATAGATTGGATTCAAGCATAGGTGATTTTGAGGTTTCTCTAGCCAATGAAATAAAGTTTGTTTTTAACGCTGATAGCAAAGCGAGTTTGTATAATGTTTTTGCGGATTATATCTCTGAAACTAGTGCGAAGAATCGATATTTAGAAGATGAGGAAAAAGCAGTCGTTGCAGTTTTTGATGAAAAAATATTTGACGATTCTTTATGCTTAAATGAGATATCGCAAGTAATGTTTAGCACAAAAATAACTGATTGGGAAAGAAATCTCCAAGAGGATTTGTTAGGAAAAATAAAAAAGTTTAAAGAATCAATACCTAAGAGAAGTATAATAGTAGATAACAAAATTGATACTGTTTCTTATGGAAAAGAATTAAGTAAAATGGGGAACTTATTAAAGAATCAAATACTAGATGCATTTGAAGAGTTTAATGATTCGGTTAGTAATGAGGAAAAAGCCCAGATATTGACACAAATATTTTTAAAAATAACTAAATAGAGAAAAGAGGGAAGACATGATATATTTAGATAATGCGGCAACTACTTATCCTAAACCTGAGACAGTTTATTTGGCTTTAGATAAAGCAAATAGAAATGCTTTTAATGCGGGAAGAGGAGAATATAAAGAAAGTACTGAAGCATTTGAATTGATTGAGGATACAAGGAAAAAAGTCGCAGGTTTTGTTGGAGAGAGCGGTGATAGGGTCGTTTTTACATCGTCAGCTACAGAAAGTTTGAACATGATAATTAATGGAATTGATTTATCAGATAATGATTATGTTTATGTTTCTCCATTCGAACATAATGCCGTTATTAGACCGCTAAAAAATCTTCAAAAATCTATCAATTTTGAAATAATTATCCTTCCATTCGATCAAAAAACATGGGAACCATTGATAGATGAAATATATAACATGTTTGTATTAAAAAAACCAAAAGCGGTATTTATCTCTCATATTAGTAATGTTACTGGATACATTGTTCCTTACGAAGAAATTTTCAAAATGTCAACTAAGTATAATTCGATAAATGTATTGGATTGTGCTCAAAGCTATGGAATAATAAATCCATCAGTTACTGATACCAATTATGTAATTTTTGCTGGACATAAATCGCTTTATGCTTCTTTTGGTATAGCTGGGTTTTTAAAACTAAAAGATGATAATTTGAAAATAACAAAAGCAGGTGGTACTGGATCTAATAGTCTTAATCCTAATATGCCTAATATTATGCCGTATAAATACGAAGCTGGAAGCCCAAATATAGTCGCAATTGCGGCTCTTAACGAAAGTTGTTCGTGGTTATTAGAGACGGATGTTGAGTCAAAAGAGAAGATTATCTATAATTTTATGGTTTCTAAACTTAGGGAAATAAGCAACATAGATATCTATTTGCCTAGTGGGAGAGCTTTTGGAGTTGTATCCTTTAATGTTCATGGGTATATGGCTGATGACGTTGCGGCAATTTTAAATGAAGAATTTGATATCTGTGTTCGCTCTGGTTACCATTGCGCTCCATACGTACACGATTTTATTGGAAGTCGAGCATATAATGGAACTATCAGAGTAAGTATCGGTGCGTTTACAACAAAAGAAGATGTATTGCAGTTAATAAATGCAGTAAAAGATTTATAAGAAGGAGTTGTTATGTCATTAGTAGATGTTAGATTTGAATTAAGTTACAACAATCAAGAATGTGATGTAGTTCGTTCGTTTTTTGCGCCTGCATTAAAAGAGGCGATTGAATACGATAGAGCAGTAGGATTTTTCTCATCAACATCTCTAATGTCTATGTCTGTTGGTATCAAAAAATTAGTCCAAAATGGAGGAAAAATCAAACTAATTTGTTCGCCAAAACTGTCTGAAGAAGATATTATAGCAATTGAATCTGGTTATGAAAGACGAAAAATAATTGAAAACGCAATAAATAGAGAATTTGTCGAACCAAAGGATGAGTTTGAGGCTGAAAGGCTAAATATTCTTTCTCATTTGATTTCTGAGGGAATAATGGACATAAAGATTGCTTCAATGAAATCGTCAAATGAACATTCAATGTTTCATGCAAAAATAGGAATTATCGGGGATGCAAATGGCAATTATGTAGTCTTTAACGGATCAATGAATGAGTCTTCCAATGCTTTTTATGGTAATGGAGAGTCAATTGATGTCTATACAAGTTTTGGTTCAGATTTTATAAGAGCAAATGAAAAGAAACAATACTTCAATAATTTATGGAACAATAATGAAAAAAATGTAGAAATTGTTGAATTTCCGGAATCTACAATAGAAAGAATTAATAATTATCGTAGAGATGAAATAGATTTAGATATCGATAAAAAAGAAAAAGAAGCAAAAGAAGAAAAACATAAGAAAAAGAAAGAGCCTCAAGTGCCTTCTTATGTCAAAATAAGAGATTACCAAGAGGATGCTTATAATAAATGGAAAGAAAAAGGGTATAGAGGAATATATGATATGGCAACAGGAACTGGAAAAACATACACTGCTCTGTATTCGATGATTGAGTTACTTAATGAAAAAAATCAAGAATTAGCCATTATTATTTGTTGCCCTTATCAACACTTAGTTAATCAGTGGTCAGAGGATTTAGATGAATTTGGGTTTGATTATATTGTTGGTTTTTCGGAATCTAAACAAAAAGACTGGAAAAAAAGATTGCGAAAAGCTTCGTTTGACTATTCTCATAGAATAATAAAGAATTTTTGCTTGATTACGACTAACGCTTCATTTGCGAAAGAGTATATACAAGAGACGATTAGTTCTATAAATAGAGAAATATTAATTGTTATAGATGAAGCTCATAATTTTGGGACAGCTCGATTAGTAAGATTGTTAGATGATAGATTTAATTACAGATTAGCTTTATCCGCTACTTTAGAGAGAAACAATGACCTTGTCGGCACACAACGATTATATGATTTTTTTGGAGGAAAATGTATAGAATATACCTTAGAGATGGCAATAGAAGCAGGTATGCTATGTAGATACTATTACTACCCAATAAAAGTGTACTTTGATGAAGAAGAATATGAAAAGTATATTCAGATTTCAAATGAACTAAGAAAATATATAAAGATTGATAAAAATGGCTCGGTTATTTATGGTAAAAAAGCAGAAATGTTATTAATAAAGCGAGCTAGACTTGTAGCTGGCACAAAAATGAAGTTGGAAAAGTTAAAAGAGATAGCAGGAAAACACAAAAATGATTGTCACCTATTAGTCTATTGTGGGGCAACAACTGTTGTGGATCCAGACTATGAGGAATCTAAAGCTTGTGATGATGAAATCAGACAAGTAGATGCGGCAACTAAAATATTACAGGATTTAGGTATTACTTGTTCAAAATTTACTTCAACTGAAGATACTTGCGAAAGAGAAGTGTTGCGAAAAGAGTTTGATTCTGGTGATGTAATAAAGGCTCTAGTCGCAATAAGATGCCTTGATGAGGGAGTAAATATTCCAAGTATAGACAAAGCGATAATTATGGCAAGTAGTACTAATCCAAAAGAATATATTCAGCGAAGGGGAAGAGTGCTTAGAACGTATAATGGAAAGTCATATGCGACTATATATGATTTTGTAACCTTGCCACGTCATTTAGATGATGTTTCTCCGTCAAGTGATCTAAAATATGATTTGAGTTTAATCAAACGAGAAATAGTACGTGTAAAAGATTTTTCTCGATTATCGTTAAATGAGTATGACTCAGACGAATTAATAAACGAAATTGAGAATGTTTATGGTGTAATTAAGGAGGGGGATTATAATGCAGGATAATGAAGAAAAAAAGGTAACACGGACCAAAACTTTAATGGAGTTAAGGGGAAAAATTTATTTCCTTGAGTCCGATAATATTCACAAAAAGCAGCCGCTAAGTGATTCAGAAATGGTTGATAGACTAATTAAAGAGATAATTAAAACTGTTGACAAAGAGGAGGCAAATCAAAATGATAATTAAATACATAACATTAGAAAACTTTAGACAATATCGAGGGAAGAATACTCTTGTTTTTTCAACGGATCCTGAAAAAATGTCACGGTTATAACTGGTGAAAACACTTGCGGAAAGACAACGTTAGTACAATCTTTTATTTGGTGTCTTTACGGAAAAAATGTTGACTTCAAGGATAAAAATATGTTAAATGCTGATGAAAAAGATGCTCTTTTGAATAGTTTCATTGGTGCATCTAAAACGACGTCGGTTTTGGTTTGCTTAATTCATAACGAAAAAGAATATCTAATCGAAAGGAAAGAAATATTCACATTAAAAGAATACAGCAAAATTGATAAGGAGCAATCATTTAAGATATATATTACTGAAAGTTTTGGGAATACTATGTTACAAGATTCTAAAGACTACGACTCAATAATAACTTCTATTCTTCCGGAAAATTTATCGGATTACTTCTTCTTTTGGGGAGAGAGAATTGAAAAATTGAGCGAAAAAAAGGAGTTGAGTGGAGCTGTAAAACAATTTCTAGGTTTAGACACAATGGACGAAACTATTAGACACCTTACTAGTGTCGTAAATAAGCTAACTAGAGAAGCTGGGACCGGGGCAAATGATGCCGAAATAGAAAAATTAGAAAAGAGAATTATAGAACTGGAAAAAAGAAACGAAGATTTGGACATCCAAATTAGCAGTTGCCAAAAGAACGTTGACTACAATAGAAATAAGTCAAATGATTTGTATGAGGAGCTTACCACAAGTGAAAACAGAGAGCTTCAAACAAAACAAACTGACTTGAAAAATAAATGCGAACTGTTAGAATATAAGAAAAAAGAACTTAATCTAGCAAGAGATAATTTTAATAAACATTTCAATGATTCGAAAAATTATGTTTACTTTTTCGCAAATACTGCCGAGAAGAAAGCTGTCGATTTACTTAAACGTAATCCAGAACCTGTTATAGGTTGGAATTATATTGATATGAATGCTGTTAATGAGATAATACAAAGAGGAAAGTGCATTTGCGGAAATGTTTTTTGCGAAGGCGATACAACTTATACATATCTTACTGAACAAAGAAAATTAGTTGCTCCAAATGTTATAGGAGGAGTTATTAATTCTTTCGTTGAAGAGATTGAAAGAAGGGATGTTTTTAATCAAAACTATTATGATCTTATTCATAGTGATTACAAGAGAATAAGTGAATTACAAGATGAGATTTGCGATATCGAAAGCGATGTTGAGATTCTTCGGAAAAATATCATGGGAAAAGCAGACATGAAAGAAAAGAGTAAGAGATATCAAGAATTTCTTTCAAAAATCGAAGAATATAATAGAAAATTAGGCCAATGTAATGCAGAAAAGGAAAGAAATAATGAGGATATTAATCGTTGTAATAACAACATTAGGGTTTATATGGAAAGAAACAAAAAATATTATAGAAAGTTGAAAACGATTAATTGTGCTCAAAGAATTCTAGATTTATTTAAGGAAGATTATTATCAAAATGAACGAACGCTAAAAACTAAACTGGAAAATCATGTAAATAAGAATTTCGAGGATGTTTATAGTGGAGATAGAATTATAAAAATTGACGAAAAATATAATGCAGTGGCATACAATAAGGTCGGTGATAATTGGATTACTTCCGAAACATCGCCAGGCCTTGAGACAGTAAAAAATTTTGCGTTTATTTCCGGTCTAGTTCAGTGTGCTAAAGAGAAAATAATTGGAGCAAATGGATCAGAAACAGAGGCTAATTGTAACTCGTATCCTTTAGTTTTGGATGCACCATTTTCTCAAGCAGATGAAAAGCATATTCCTGCGATAAGTAAATTAATATCCAAAAATGCAGAGCAGATTATTCTTGTTGTGATGAAAAAAGACTGGAATTATGCAAAAAATGTGTTAAGTTCCAAAGTCGGTAAATCTTACAATTTAGAGAAAATTTCTGAAACTCAAACAAAAGTAAAGGAAGGTGAATAGGATGATAGATTTTAGCAAACCAGTTAGATTTCGCGGAAAACACGCTGCTTATATTCAATACTTATCTTTGGAACGAGGACAAAGAAGAGAGGGTGGAGTGAATGTTTTTTCGAGAATTATGGACGCGTATATGGTTAGCATTTTAGTCGGATTAAAATATAATAGAAAATCAGGTCTAGATGATAATGACGTATATGTTAGAGATTATTTTGGAGAATCTTCAGAAGATGAAAATAAAAAGATTTCATCAAGTGATATTAATTCTGAAACGATTCACGCAAGTCAACATCTGCTAAATTATATATATAGAGTAGTAATGCTCAGCGAAAATGTTAGAAACTTAAGCGATGAAGAGAAAATAGCTAATGCTTTTAAGTCAGAAAATAATTTGGAAAAAATAGATACAAATATCGAATTAATGAATAGTTTTGCGAGAGGTGGCCTAGAAATTTTATATGAACGTTTTCAGGGTTTGTCAAAATACAGTGATGAAGTTTTACGTCTTCAGTTAGAATTGTTTGATGAATTAGGCGGTTATGAATATGAAGCAGAGAACATAAAAGAATAATCTTCTATTTGCCCTTACAAAGAAGTGTTTATGTTAAATTTAATATCATCTACAATCACATTAATTAGTGAAAATAGAATTCAAGTATATACACACTGAGATAGAATAGTCATATAAAAAGCTACTTTCATTTGTGAGGGTAGCTTAGTTTTGTTTATTGTCGTTTCTCGCTTTGCGGAACTGATAATCAAGATAAGAATAATAACAGCCGCAGTATTGCTGGTGATATAAGTTATACTTGTTGGCCAGCTGATTGCTTTTTTCGTTGCCGTTGTCCTTTTTAAAGTCGGAGAAGAAGTATTTGATGTTTTTGCCTTGGGTCAGTCTTGCTCCTATTTCGTTGAGGATGTTGGAATCCTTTTGCCTTGAAACGGTCATAACAGTGGTAAAGTAATCAAAATGATTGTCTAGGGCATAATCAAGGGCTTGTTTCATCCTTAAACTGTAACAAAGATGACATCTTGCCCCTTTCTCCTTACAGTCTTTAAGCGGCTGTAATTTTCTTAGATAATTTGCACCGTCAAAGTCGGTTTTGATAATCTTAATGTCAGTGTGATAAGTTTGATTATAAATATCAATCAGCCTTACCAGTTCGTTATAGCGGCGCAGATATTCGCTTTCAGGGTAAATGTTGTCATTATTGTAATACAGGGTTAAATCAAAGTATTCACTCAGATATAAACCCGGATAACTAACACATACTCCACAACAGCAGTGCATCAGCAAAGACGGTTTGTGCTCTAATTGGCTGATTTGTTTTAGCTCTTTTTGCTGAAGCAAATAATATTTCTTTTTCTCTTGTCCACGCATAATTAATAAATAAACATACTATCACCAAAGGAGAAGAAACGATACTTTTCTTCAACAGCATGTTGATAGGCTTCAAATAAGAAATCTTTACCTCCAAAGGCGCTAATCATCATAATCAGGGTTGATTTTGGCAGGTGGAAGTTAGTAATAATCGCATCCGTTGCTAAAAATTTATAGCCGGGATAAATGAAAATATTGGTGTTACCGCTGCACTGTTTAAAACAGCCGTATTTCTGATAAACCGATTCCAGAGTTCTGACTGAGGTGGTACCAACTCCAATTATTCTTTGACCGTTGGCTTTAGCGCTGTTAAGAATATCGGCGGCCTTTTGGCTCATCTGGTAAAACTCCGAATGCATCTGATGGTTTTCGATGTCATCAACATTGACCGGTCTGAATGTGCCTAAGCCGATGTGTAAGGTTACATCGACGAATTGACAACCCTTGGCTTTAATTTTTTCGATCAGTTCGTCGTTAAAATGCAATCCAGCAGTTGGTGCAGCTGCACTGCCATCTACTTTGGCATAGACAGTCTGATATCTTTGCGGATCACTCAACTTTTCTTTGATATAAGGCGGTAAAGGAACATTGCCTAGCTGGTTTAGTATCTCCATAAAAATGCCCTGATACAGCATTTTAAAGTAGCGGATACCCTGATCTTCAACTTTAACGCATTTTGCCTGAAGTAAGCCTTCCTTAAAGGTGACAATTGTGCCTTCCTTGATAATCTTGGCGTTGCCTACTAAAGTTTGCCAGATGTCATCGCCTTCATCTTTTAACAGTAATACTTCACAATGACCATCTTCTTTAGTATTGTTATCGACGGCTCGTTTAGTGCCAAATAATCGGGCAGGAATAACTCTGGTATTATTTCTGACGATGATATCGTCAGCTCTTAAATAGTCAATTAACTGATAAAAATGCCGGTCACTGTAAGTCTGGTTGGTTTTGTCTAAAACCATCAATCTTGAAGCCGGACGGTCTTTTAGTGGGGTTTGGGCAATCAGCTCTTGAGGTAAGTAGAAATCAAAATCATCTGTTTTCATTTTAGAACCCCCTTGGATTGGTGATGTTCAGGTTGTGTTTGGCAAAATATTCATTCTTAAAGTCTAAGAAGCGATCTTCATTGATAGCCTGACGCATCTGCTCCATTAAATGAATTAAATATCTCAAATTATGAATCGACATTAGTCTTAAACCAAAGCCTTCGTTGCATCTGAATAAGTGTCTTAGATAGGCTTTCGTGTAGTTTTGACAGCAGTAGCAGTCGCAATTTGGATCGAGAGGGCTGAAATCTTCTTTATATTCTTCCCGTTTAATATTGATTCTTCCCTGAGAAGTCATTAAAGTACCGTGTCTGGCAATTCTTGTCGGCAGGACGCAGTCAAACATGTCGATTCCTCTTAATACCCCTTCAAACAGAGCATCAGGTGAGCCGACTCCCATCAAATATTTAACTTTATCTTTTGGCAACTCTTCCATAGAATAGTCAATCATTTTATACATTGTTTCCTTGCTTTCTCCGACAGATGTTCCTCCGATAGCATAGCCGTCAAAGTCTATCTCGGCAAGAGTTCTGGCGCTATATCTTCTAAGATCACGATACTCGCCGCCCTGAACAATGCCAAATAGGGATTGTTGCGTTTTTCTTTGATGAGCGTCCTGACATCGTTTAGCCCATCTTAGGGTCCGCTCGACAGAATTTTTCATATAGTCGTAGCTGGCAGGATATGGCGGACATTCATCTAAAGCCATAATAATATCGGCGCCTAATTTATTTTGAATTTCGATTGATTTCTCAGGCGACAAAAACAAAGCGGAGCCATCCAAATGCGATTTAAAGCTTACGCCTTCTTCAGTAATTTTGCGCATTGAAGTAAGGGAAAAAACCTGAAATCCGCCTGAATCGGTCAACATCGGGTTATCATAATTCATAAATTTATGTAAGCCGCCTGCTTTCGCTATGATATCTTCTCCGGGTCTTAACCAGCAATGGTAAGTGTTGGCTAGGATAATACCGGAGTTCATCTGGTACAGTTCTTCAGGCGAAATGAATTTAACACTGGCTGCGGTTCCTACCGGCATAAACATCGGTGTTAAAACATCGCCGTGAGGAGTATGTAAAATGCCGGTTCTGGCATTAGATTGTTTACATATATGTGTTGTTTCAAATGTTATTGCACGTTTCTTTTCTTCCATTTTAATGACCTCTATCCGCTTTATTCTATCATATTTTAGGAATAAAAAGTTTGCTTTTCTATTATTATGGCAAAAGGGAGGCCAGCAGTGAATAATCTAAACAGAGAAATTGTCAAAATAATCAATAAACTACAGGATTATGCGCAAATCGGATATATGAATAAAGCACAGATCCAACAGTTGATTGCTGATATTCAAAATGTTTACAGCCAGCAGAATCTGACTCAGTTTAACAAAATGATGGAAGATATTACCCAGTATTATACGGAAATAAGCAAGCAGGATGACGGTTTTGAAGAATTTGTAAAAAACAATATAGATGAGGTTGCATCTGTTTTACAGAAATCAGTCAGAACAATTTATCGCAAATTGCAGAATAAGAGTTTTACTCTTGTCGAGAAAAAGACGATTATCAGAGGTTGTCATGTTGACGATAGGCAGACTTTCTGATGTTGTTAAGAAAACCGGCATTTCTCAGAAAGAAAAAACAGCCAATGTCTTTTTATTGCTAAGGGATTTACCGGTCAGCTTTGTTGACGGGCGGTTAAGATGTGCTGATAATGGGATCAGTAACTATCGGTATTCCAAATGGCTGATCACGATTAATGCTCAATCATCTGGGGGTAGTAAACTGGAGGAATTTGTCTTTGCTGACTTGCAGCAGCAGGCGGTAATTGAGATAATAGTCGGCAGTTTTAATGGTATCGGTTCTAAACAAATCAAAAGGGTAATGGTGGAAAGATATTTATATAATTATCCAATCAGCAAGATCCTGACGGATTGCGCTGTTTCTTTGTATAGTTATTATCAGTTTTTAAAGATTGGTGAAATGATTTTTTTAAAAAATATCGAAAAAGAATTGTGCTATAATACAAACTATGAAGAAACTTGATTTGATTATCTATCAGTTTATATTGTCAGCCATCTTATTAGGATTTGGTCTTTTGTTTGAATTTAAGTCAGTTGATAATACTCCTTGGGTTTCGACAATTTTTTTGATTATTCCGGGAGCAACGATTGCTTTGGGTATATTTCTTAGCTTTTTTAAAAGAATAACTATAAAAAGTTATGTTGTGATTTCTTTTGTTTTGTCCGCCATAGCCGAAGTTGCGCTTGTTGTCACATTTAAGTTGTATGGCGGAAAAGCATATCTTTATATTTGCATGGCTTTAGCCTGGGTTTTGGGAAATGTCATTTCTCTGATGTTCGGGATTTTATATGCCGGCTTGAGACCAATGAAGTCATCAAAAGAGGTTACAAAGCTAGAAATTGAATATGATTTAACTTCCCAAGACTAATAAGTCTTGGTTTTTAAAACTTTTTAGGAAAAGAAAAAAGATTGATTTTATCATCAATCCTTAAAGGCAAAAAAAATGGCGCCTGAAGTAGGACTCGAACCTACGACCGATCGGTTAACAGCCGATTGCTCTACCGACTGAGCTATTCAGGCAACAATGATATGATACTACACAGGTTGATAAAAATCAATAGATAAATTTAAAAAGTTTTGCAGGTTTTATGTCGGTATTCATTATCAGTGTTATAATGAAAATGGAGGTTTGATGATGAGCAAGATATTGTTAACAGGTGGTTTAGGATATATTGGAAGCCATTGTGCCGTAAAGTTATTGCAAGACGGCCACGATGTTGTAATAATTGATAATTTGTATAATTCTAAAATCGATGCTTTAGATAATATCAGACAAATTACAGCTTTAAAGCCGTCTTTTTATCAAATTGACTGTTGCGACGAAAAGTCATTAGCCGAGGTTTTTGAGAAAGAGGGTATTGAAGCGGTTATTCATTTAGCCGGGTATAAGGCAGTAGGTCAATCGGTTAGCGATCCATTGATGTATTATCAGAATAATCTAAATGCGACAATCACTTTACTAAAGGTGATGGACAGTTTCAAAGTTAATAAACTGGTATTTTCAAGCAGTGCAACTGTTTATGAAAATCAGGGCACAATGGAAAAAAAGGAACAGGACAGATTGTGGTGTACCAACCCGTATGGTTTTACCAAACTGTTTTCTGAACAGATTATCAGAGATTACAGTAGTTCATGTTGTGGTTTTTCGGCAATCAATTTAAGATATTTCAATCCAATCGGAGCCCATCCTTCAGCACTAATCGGCGAAGAGCCAAACGGTATTCCCAATAACCTGATGCCTTACATTACACAGGTTGCGGTTGGAAAACTGCCGGTATTAAAAATCTACGGAAACGATTATGATACTGTCGACGGAACGGGTATGAGAGATTATCTTCATGTTATGGACTTGGCTTGTGCTCATGTGGCGGCTATTGATTATCTATTGTCGAAACAAACCAAGGGCTGTGATGATATTAATATCGGCACCGGTAAATCAACCAGTGTATTACAGCTGGTACAGGCTTTTGAAAAGGTAAATGGCATAGAGATACCTTATGTCTTTGAACCAAGAAGAGCGGGTGATATTGCCGATATTTACGCCAATACCGCCAAAGCAAAAGCGGTTTTGCACTGGGAAAGCAAATATACCATTGAAGATATGTGCAGGGATGCCTATCGCTGGCAATTGAATTTGCAAAAAAAGAGATAATTGATATAATAGATATTGAACATAGGAGGTAGAGATTATGTTTAAAAGATTATTTGGTGTAGCTGTAGCAGCAGCAGCTGTAGCAGCATGCGTTAAAGTTGTTAAAGACGTTTTAAATGCTGACGAAGAAGAAAAGAACGTTATCGATTTAGATAAATGCGATTGCCAACAAGAATGTGATTGTCAACCTGATTGTTGTCAATGTCATTCTGATTGCGAAGAATAATGCATGCATAAAGCGCTGAGCACACTCAGTGCTTTTTTGTTATAATGAATATATGTTTGATTTGGATAAATGGATTATTGAAAACAAAGAAGAGCAGTATTGCCAATTTCAAAGCGGTATCATTAAAAGTCATTATCATTTAGACGGAATCAGGGTAGGAAAACTTAGGGCACTGGCCAAAAAGCTTGATGATAATTATTTTTCCGATGCCAGTTATGAAAAACTGTTGTTGTCGGGTTTTGTTATTGCTTACAGGAAAACAGATTTTAATGATAAGAAATCGGACATTTACAAGTATCTGTTATGTTGTGATGATTGGTCTTTGATTGATAGCTTTTGCAGCAGTTTTTCCTTAAAGGATAAAGACAAAATATATGACTATCTTTCCCAACTTAAAGATGATCCGAACAGTTATGTTATTCGCTTTGTGCTGGTTATGGAATTGAGAATGTTTATAGATGATAAACATATTGATGAAATAATTGATTATTGTTTAAATCTGAAAAGAGAGGAACATGAAGTAAGAATGGCAATCGGCTGGCTGCTTCAAGTGGCCAGTATAAAGTATTTTGAAAAAGTAATGGCGGTAATTGAACAGTTTGATTATCCGATTATCAAAATATATCAAAGAAAAATGCTGGATTCATATCGTGTTGATGAAGGAAAGAAGGAGAGGGTGAGACAAATATGCACCAAATAGTTAAAATAATTACCTATTTTATCTGCTTTACGGTCAGTTTTTACTGTTTATCGGGGGTTGATTTCTCAAAAATTCTACTGATGAATAAGAGCAGAGTTGTTAAGGCTCAGCTTCTTTTGGTTTTGTTGTCATTGGCTTTGGGGTATTTAAGCGGTCAGTTTTTGATAGCAATTCAGGGTGGCTAAATTTTTTTGAAAAAAGCAAAAAAAGTGTTGCATCTGAAAAAAACCTATGGTAATATATAAAAGCGCTAAGGTTATGGGCCTGTAGCTCAGTTGGTTAGAGCGCACCCCTGATAAGGGTGAGGTCGCTGGTTCAATTCCATTCAGGCCCACCATAATAACTTTAGTTAACATATATGGGGCATTAGCTTAGCTGGGAGAGCGCCTGCTTTGCACGCAGGAGGTCAGGGGTTCGATCCCCCTATGCTCCACCATATTGAATGTATATCTCCGATTACAAAATCGGAGATTTTTAATTTCTTCATTTAATTTTTTTGACGATTTGAACAAAACAGACGAGCCGATAAAGGTAATGAGATTGTCTTGAAAAATGATTGTAATAGTTGTATAATTCAGTGGGTAAAATATCGGAAAGTAGCTTAGTTTGGTAGAGCGCTAGCTTCGGGAGTTAGAGGTCGTGGGTTCAAATCCCATCTTTCCGACCATATCAAGAAAACTTGAAGTCGAAATGATTTCAAGTTTTTATGTGGCTCACTTTTGGCAAGCGTTAATCCGATTTGTCACAAAATGCTATTTTCTATTATAATAATCTTATGGTCAGATATTATATTATTTTCTCCGGTGTTGTTCAGGGAGTTGGATTTCGCTATACTTTGATTAAGTTGGCAAAACAGAACGATTTAACCGGATGGGTCAGAAATCGTTATGATGGGAAAGTTGAAGCTCAAATTCAGGGCGAATATTTCAGGATAATGGATGTCATCAAACAGTTACAGGATTCATCAGGATATATCAGAATTGATGATTATTCGATTGTTGATCTTCCCCTGAAGGAAAATGAGACAGATTTTTTAGCAGTATATTAAGGAGATTAAAATGGAAAAATTTGATATCGCTATTGTCGGTTCGGGTCCGGCCGGAATCAGCAGTGCAATAACCGCAAAAGTAAGAAATACGAGCTTTAAATTGTTTGGCAATCAGCAGATCAGTAAAAAACTGCAGTTAACCAAACTGATCGAGAATTATCCCGGTGAGTATAATATTTCCGGGAAAGAATTAATTGAAAAATATCGGAAACAGCTGACAAGTATGAACATAGATATCGTAACGGAAAGGATTATCAATATCTATGATATGTCCGATTACTTCATTATCGTATCGGATAGGCAACAATACCAATGTGACAGTGTCATACTTGCCTGTGGTGTTCCTTTTGGTAAAACCATAAAGGGCGAAAAAGAGTTTTTAGGCAAAGGAGTAAGTTATTGTGCTACCTGTGACGGCAATTTCTATCGAGATCGTGAATTGGCGGTATATTGTGATAACGAGAAATTGGAAGAAGAGGTTGAATACTTACTGCAGTTAGCTAGTAAAATCTATTTGTATTGTCCTTATCAGACAAAATTGCAGCATGAAAAACTGGTTGTCCTAGCTGAACCGATTGAGGAAATCGGCGGTGATTTTAAACTTCAAAAGGTGATTTTGGCGGATAAAACAGAATTAAAGGTTGACGGGTGTTTCATCTTTAGAAACGAAGTTGATCCGGCAAATTTGATCGGGGGATTAAAGATGAGTGAAGGCCATGTTATCGTTGATAATCAGATGGCAACCAATATTAAAGGAGTGTTTGCCTGTGGGGATTTGACGGGCAGACCGTATCAAATCGCCAAAGCCTTGGGTCAGGGAAATCAGGCTGTATTGGCAGCCATTGAATATCTTTATAAAAAACGAAAATAGAAAGGTAAGTATATGCGTGTATTAGTAAAAGCCAGCGGAATAGAGGATCAGCAGTATCAGTTTGATCATAATGTCAAAGCGTATGAAATTCTGGATTTGATTAAGGATAAGATCACTTATCCTTCTTACGGCTGTAAGGTTGATAATTGTTACAGAGGCTTGTTGCACAATGTTCATCGTGATTGTACGGTGGAATTTCTGGACATCAGAAATCAGGCAATCTGGATGGTCTATCAAAACAGTCTGGTACTGCTTTATTTGAAAGCAGTTCATGATGTTTTGGGAAAAGATGTCTTAGTATCCATCAATAATTCGTTAAGCAAGGGTTTGTTTACTGTAATTAAGGCTAAAATCGACCAGCAAACAGTCGAAGCAATCCAGAAGCAGATGCAGTATCTGGTTGAAAAAGATTTGCCAATCAGTAAACAGCACATCAAGAAAGCGGCAGCTATTGAATTAGCTAAATCTTATAAACAGTATGAAACGGTCAGACTGTTAAACAGTTTGGATTACAACGACGATATCGAAATTTATTCCTTAGAAGACGAAATGGAGATTTTCTACAATTTTTTGGTACCTTCAACCGGTTATTTGCAGAAGTTTGAATTGCGTTTGTATCGTAATGGGGTTTTATTAAGATATCCACATCCTTCTAATCCGAATGTCATTCCTTATTTTGAAGATCAGAAACTGCTCTATGATGCTTTTTCAGAAGCGACAAAATGGGGACAGCTGATGCAGGTTAATTATGTCACTGATTTGAATGAAAGTATTAAAAACAAAAAGACCTTAGAGCTCTATTTACTGCAGGAAGCTTTACACGAGAAGAAAATTTCCGATATTGCCGATATGATTCTGCAAAGAAAGAGTCGTATCGTATTGATTTGCGGACCATCCAGTTCCGGTAAAACCACTTTCGCAAAGCGCTTGTGCGTTCAGTTAGGGGTTAACGGTCTGAAAACCCTGTATCTGGGAACGGATGATTATTTTGTCGAAAGAGAACAGACCCCGTTAGATGAAAACGGTGAAAAGGATTTTGAAAGTATCAAGGCGGTTGACGTTAAACTGTTTATTTCCGATTTGCAGAATTTACTGGACGGCAACACGGTTGATATTCCGACTTTCGACTTTAAGCAGGGCAAGAAGATTTTTGGTCAGCGAATGACCAGACTGGAAAAAAATCAAATTGTGGTGATTGAAGGAATTCATGCCCTAAATCAGTTGTTGACAGAGGGAATTGATGAAAAGGAAAAGTTTAAAATCTATATTTCACCATTTACCCCTGTAAGTATTGACCATCATAATCGTTTGCCGACCACTGACTGCCGTCTGTTAAGAAGAATGGTACGGGATTACCAATTCAGAGGCTGGGATGTCAGTCATACCCTGGAAAGCTGGCCAAAAGTCAGAGCAGGGGAAGATACCAATATTTTCCCATTCCATAGTCAAGCCGATGTCTTCTTTAATTCTAATTGTATCTATGAACTGGCGGTTTTAAAGAAATATGCTCAGCCGTTATTGCTTGAAGTTTCTCCTTCGGACAGTCAATATGGCGAAGCTCAAAGAATGCTTGATTACCTGCGTTTCGTTGATGAGGTTGAGGATGATGAGAACATTGTCAATAATTCGATTATCAGAGAATTTATCGGCGGTTCCGTTTTAGTTAAATAGAAGAAGGTGTTATTGTGAAAAAGATTATTAATTTGGGCTTGATTCTTGCTCTTTTGGTTTGTTTGTTTGGCTGCAACAGTCAGCCGGTTGTCGAAACTGATGACTCACAGTTTAAAGCGCTGATTGACAAGTGGTTCATCGAGGATTTACAAAGCGACTATACCACAACACATTTTTCACTGGTTAATCCAGAGAAATACGGTATCAAAGATGTTGAAGTCAGCTTTGGTGAGATAGAGGAAGATTGTGAAATCTACCGACAGAGATTGGCTCAGTTAGAAGAAGTTGATACTTCAGTATTATCATCTGCTTATTACATAACCTATTTATCTTTAAAAGAATATTATACTTTACTTGATAAGATGGATCGTTTTGAAGATGATTATTCTTTCTTATTCACGCCTAATAGCGGTGTCAATAACAATTTGATTACCATTTTGACTGAGTTCGAGATTAGAAGTGAGCAGGACTGTCAGGATTTTGTTATTTTGATTGAAAATGGAGCCGATTATATTGATGACTGCATTGATTATACCTTAGAACAGAGTGAAAACGGGATTATTCAAAATGATGAAGTAATTTATAAAATAATCGACAGCTGTCAGCGATTTGCTTCCCATATCGATGATAATGAGGTTATTAAGGCTTTCTGTAATCAGGTTGATGAAAAAGGATATGATTCATCGTATAAGAAACTGGTTAGCGTGGCTGTTATTGAAAAATTGATTCCGGCCTATAATCGAGTGATTGAAATGTATCAGGGTTTACTGACAAAGGCTGTTAATCAGGACGGTTTGAGCTATTATCCTAACGGACAGCAATACTATGAGTTAATCTTTGAGTATTACAGCGGCAGTTCTTTATCGGTTGACAGCTGGGAAAGCAAACTGGAAAGTGAAATTAACAAGCTGGTAAAAAAGATAGTTAGTATCGAATCGGGTTTGAGCAGCAGCGAGCAGGAAGAATTCTATTATCTGTCATACGGTTTTGATCAGCCGGAAGATGATATTGAATTTATGAAAGAGAAAATGGTTGATGATTTTCCAGCCTATTATCAGGCTGATTATATCGTCAGTTTCTTGGATGAATCAGTAGCATCGGAAAATGTTTCCGCTTATTACTTGTTGGCGCCATTAGATAATCTGAGTGAAAATGTTATCAGAAGCAACAAAACCTACGGTTTAAATGACCCAAGCGGTTTGGCAATTACATTGGCCCATGAAGGTTATCCGGGACACTTGTATCAGCATACTTACTATTTCTCAAATTATCCTGATCAAATGATCAGAAATAATCTGGATTTCATCGCTTACAGTGAAGGCTGGGCAATGTATGTCGAGGAGTATGCTTATGATTATTATATTTCCAATCCAAATGTTAACGATTTAAGCAAATACTACAATCGTTTTAACTATTATTTATATGCTTATTGCGATATTTTGATTAACTACGAAGGCTATCAATTGGATGATTTGATTAATTATTTATCTCTTTACTTCTACAGTGATTATGCTGAGTTGATAGCGCAGGATATCTATTATACTGTAATTGGCGACCCTTGTATGTTTGTTCCTTATGCATTGGGTTTATATCAAATGTTACAGCTGCAAACTGAGGCTGAAACTCAGTTGGGCAGCAAGTATTCTGATAAAGAATTCAATCAGGTAATTTTGGATTGCGGAAGTACCTCTTATGATATTCTAAGTCAGCAAGTCGAGAAATATATCAAAGAGAAAAAATAGTATTAGCCTATTCAGGTAGGCTTAAAGCATAAAAAAGAGTGATGGTTGATCACTCTTTTGTTCTTCTTTTTTCCATAAGGTAATTTGTCAGGGATATTCCGTTTCTGAGAACTGTTTGGCTTTGGATAACTTTGTAGCCTCGTTGCAGAAAAAACGGCTTTGCGGTAATCGAGCTGTGGGTAGTCAGTTTAGTTACCTGCACTGCTTTTTCCAGTTCATCGCAGATTGCACTGGCGATTTTCTGCCTTTGATAATCTTTATGAACAAATAATCTGTTCAGATAACCGGCAGCGGTGATATCACCAAAACCGACAATATTGTTGTTTTCAGTTGCGATAATCGTATAATTTTGTTTAAAGGATTTATCCCACTCTATTAAATCAATCCGGCCATCTGCCCAAGCGTTTAACTGCGGCTGGCTGTAATCTTTTCTGTTTATACTATGAACGGTTTGATAAAACAGTTCGGCTAATTGCCGGCAATCCGATGTTTGATATTGTCTGAGTTTCATTTTCTTTTTTGTACTGCCTTTCTTCAACGCAGAATCAATCTTTTATTGATTTCCCTTAATCTATAATAGCGATGGACAAGATGAATTAGACTTCAATTTCGACCGTATCTTTTTTGATAAACTGTATTATGGCGCTGGATGAGGTTGCTTCCTTAATTAAATCATCGATTGGATTGTCGCACTGGAAGTAATAAAGGCACTTGTCGGTGAAGTCACGGTCAAGAATTTGCCCGTTTTTAAGTAAAAGGTGTTCAATTTTGTTGGTATATTGATAATCAACGATTAATTTATATTGATAAACCGTTTTACTGTAGGTTAAACAAGCCTGCTTTATTGCTTGGCTTGTTACGCTTCCATAGGCTTTAATTAAACCGCTGGTCCCCAACAACGTGCCGCCGAAATAGCGAACTACTATGGCGAAAACATCTTCCAGCTGACTGTTTTTTAAGGCTTCCAGGATAGGTTTACCGGCAGTTGAGGCCGGTTCTCCGTCATCATTGGTGCGATTGGAAGAATTGATAATCCCTCCATAACAGTAATGACTGGCTTTGGGATACTGCTTCTTTACCTGTTTGACAATTTCTTTAATTTCTTTATCATTATTTAGGGGCATGAGAATGCAGATAAAGCGGGATTTCTTAACTTCTATTTGGGTTGTAACGCTATTCTTAACATGATACATGGCCACATTATAACATTTTTAATGATATAATTGATAGCGAGGTAAACGAATAATGAAAGCAAAAAACAAAAAGAAAAGAATCATTAACAAAACGGCTAAAATAACTTATCTGATTTTTCTAATTGCCAGTTTAATCTTTATTTTTCTGCTAAATATGATTTTGCCGAAAAAATATATTATTGCTCTGGTGGTGTTTTTTTCAATTTTATTAGTGATTTTCGGTTTTTTTGCGCTTATAACCAAAGTAAAGAACAAATTTAAGATTATACAAATCTGCTGCTGTTTTTTGTTGTCGGTATTGCTGGTTCTCTGCGATGTCGCTATTCCGTTTTACAGCGGTAAAATTTCCAGACTTTTTGTGAAAATACCTGATGAAGGCCAGATGAATATTAATGTTTACACTTTAACGGATAAAAACTATACCGATATTGAACAGTTGGCCGGTAAAAAAATCGGTATTCAGACTAAGGTAGATATCGATTATCAGAATTATGCGATTAAGGTTATCAATAAGGAAATTCAGGGCGAGGATATTCAGATAGCTAATTATCAGGATATCTATCAACTGGTTGAAACCTTATACAGTGGGGAAGTGGAAGCTATCTTACTGAATCAGAACTATGCTTCTATTATTGCTGATAACAAGGATTTTGCAGATTTTAACAGTAAGTGTGTCAGCGTTTATACCGTCACTCAGAAAGTTGAACTAATTGATTCAACAACTTCGGTATCCAATATCGTTAACCAGCCGTTTTTGATTGCGGTCAGCGGTAATGATCAATGGGACTACAATTCGATAACTGCCAGCAGCAATTATCGTACCGATGTAAATATGCTGGTAGGGATTAATCCGCAAAGCAAGCAGATATTGATTTTGACTTTGCCAAGAGACAGCTATGTCTATTTAGATGGGATGGGCTATGACAAGCTGACTCACGCTTCAATCTATGGTAACAGCTGCTGGGTTAATGCGATTAAACGAATCTTATCATTGGATGAAATTAATTATTATTTCAAGGTTAATTTCCAGTCAGTCAGTGATATTGTTGATGCTTTAGGTGGCATTGAGGTTGATAATCCTTACTATTTTGAGAGCAGTTACTGTTTAAGATACGATGAAGATTTAAAGAAGGTCGTAACGGAAACCAGGGCTTATCCTGAAGGAATTATTACCCTTGACGGCAGTAGTGCTTTAGGTTATGTCCGGGAAAGATATACTTTGCCGGAAGGGGATATCAGCCGAAACAAGCATCAGGCAATCTTCTTAAAAGGCTGTATCAACAAGTTATGCAGTGTCTCAACAATAACCAATATCTCAGCTATCTTAACTGAGTTGCAGGGCACCTTTACTACCGATATCAGTTTTAATGAGATTTTGTCCTTGGCGCAAATGCAGCTGGATGATATGGCAGATTGGAACATTAAGAGTTATTCAATCTTGGGCTATGGGGATTACCGCCAGTGTTTCTCTTTGGATGACGGTTTATACAGCGTTGAGATTTTATATGATGAAAGCCTTGATTTAGCTAAAGAGTATATAAAACAATTGTATAACGGCGAAATTCTTCAATAGGATAGATCAGTTAATCACCTCTATTATTTATAGGGGTGATTTTTATTAAGTGTAAAAGATGCTCAAATACCAATCCAATCTATTTTTATAAGGGTTCAAAAGGTTACTATTGCCGTAGATGTATTGCTTTTTCAGGGGAAACGGTTAAAGAAGAAATGGATGAAACGATTGTTGACAGCAGCTACTATCTAAACTTTTCATTATCGCTCAGACAAAAAGAAATAGCTGAGCAGCTGGTCTGTTTATTGAAATCAGGACAAAGTGTGCTGCTGGAGGCGGTTTGCGGTGCGGGAAAGACCGAGCTGGTCTATCAAGCTATCAGTTATTATCTGTCAATGGGCAAAAAAGTCGGCTTTGCGATAAGCCGAAGACAGGTAGTTATCGAACTTCAGCAGCGTTTGCAGCAGGACTTTAAAAATCTAAAAGTAATTGCGGTATGTCAGGGTTACAACAGGATTATTAAAGGCGATTTAATTGTTTGTACTACACACCAGTTATATCGTTATACCAAATATTTTGACTTGCTGATTATAGACGAACCGGATGGCTATCCATATAAGGATAATGATTTACTGCAGAATATTGCGGCCAATAGTGTTAAAGGTCAGATTGTATATTTAACGGCGACTACGGATGAAAGACTGTTAAATATGGTCAAATCAGAAAAAATCAGTTACCTTTATTTGCCGAAAAGACCGACCGGAAAACCTTTGGCGGTGCCTAAAGTAATTTACTGCGGTCGTTTGATGATGTATGTTTTACTAATATATTATTGTTATGCTTTGAAAGGCACACCAATTATCATATTTGTTCCGACAATTAAAATGTCTCATCAATTGGCAAGTATGCTTTCTTTATGCTTTTCGACCGTAACGATAAATTCACAGACTAACGATAAGCAGCAGCTGCTAAACCGGTTTAAGCAGGGCAAGTATCAGATTTGTGTTGCTACTACAGTATTGGAAAGAGGTATTACAATAAAGCCGGTCAGTGTAATCGTTTTGCATTGTCAGCATCGGGTTTTTGATAAGGCTTCTTTGATTCAGATAAGCGGGAGGGTAGGAAGAGATGTCAATGATGACAGAGGTAAATGCCTCTTTTTCTCATTAGAAAGGACGAAGAAGATTGATGAATGTCTTAAAGAAATCCAAAGAGCCAATAACAGTTGATTGTTACTGTTTGAGCTGCTTAAAAAGTATCAGAAAAGCAAATCGCTTGAATTTCAATATTGTTAATGATGTTTTGTGCAATAATTGCCGTAACAGTTTAGATTATCATCCGATAATAATTAAACTGCCTGATTTCAAGGTCTATGGATTGTATTGTTATAGATCTACAGTCAGGGATTTACTGCTGTTATATAAGCAAAATGGGGATGAGGCGTTAGCCTATGCTTTTTTATATCCGTATATAAACAGGTTGAGAAAACGCTATCGGGGATATTATGTTGTGGAGGTCCCTTCAAGTGAAAAGAGAATTCGGCAAAGAGGGTTCAGACCGGTTAAAAAGATCTTTGGGGTATTAAATCTGCCATTTTTAGATGTGCTTAGCAAAAAGAGTGATTTCCAGCAGAAACAAAGTCATAAAAACCGGCTCGATAACGAATTCGAACTGACGGATAAGGAAATATTACGCGGTAAAAAGATTTTATTGGTTGATGATATTATCACTACTTCAGCTTCGGTCAGGGCCTGTTATAATTTGTTAAAAGGGAACTGCTTGGAAATCAAAGTGGTCATTTTGTGCTACAATCATTAATATTTGTTGTGAAAAAGGCTGATAAACTAACAATTATATGGATAGATTGACAACTATTGATTGATTATTATAGAATAATATATGGCTCTTAGCCGACAAAATTTTATATGAAAGGGAGAACTTTATGAAAAAGATTATTGCTTTATTATTAGTGGTTTGTATGGTATTCTCTTTTGCTGGTTGCGGTGAAAAAGAAGTTGAATACAAATTAGGAATGGGAGTTGTAACTTCTTTAGATTCTTCTAAAGACGGTTCAGCTCAAGTTGACTCAGTTGTTGCTGCTGTCGTATTAGATGCTGATGGAAAAATCGTATCTTGTAAATTAGATGCAGTTCAAAACAAGATGAAGTTAGAAGACGGTGTAGACACTGCTGCTACTTTCTTAACTAAGATGGAATTAGGCGATGACTACAACATGGTTAAATATTCAGAAGCTACTAAAGAATGGTACGAACAGGCTAATAACTTCGCTGCTTACTGTGTAGGTAAGACTGCTGCTGAAGTTGAAGCAACTCAGACAAAGGTTAGAGATGACGGCTTACATGATGGCTACATCATCGCTGCTGATGAAACATTATTCGCTTCTTGTTCAATTCAGATTACAAGCTTCATCGAAGCTATCGTTAAGGCTTGCAATGATGAACAGGGTACTACATTCAAGACTGCTGACGAATTCACATTAGGTGTTGCTGCTAACTCAGATGCATCAAGCTCAACTAATCCTGGTGATAAGGACGGTTCAGTTAATATGTATTCAGAATTTGCTGCTGCAGTAGTTGGCACTGATGGAAAATTATTAGCTTGCTTAACTGATGCAACTCAACCAAAGATCGGTTTCGATAGCGAAGGAACTATCACTTCTAAGACTTTCAACGGAACAAAGAGAGAATTAAAAGAAGGATACAATATGGTTGCTTATTCTGAAGCTACTAACGAATGGTATCAACAAGCTAAAGCTTTCACTGAATACTGCACAGGTAAGACAGCTGCTGAAGTATTAGCTATTGAAACAAAGGTTAGAGATGACGGATTACATGATGGTTACATTGTAGCTGCTGATGAAACATTATTTGCTTCTTGCTCAATCCAGATTACTGGTATGATGGAAGTTATTGCTAAGGCTGCTGGCTACGCTGTAAATCCTCTACACTAATTTGATAGAGTTTAAAATTAATTAAAAATTAAATAAGGAGACTGTAGTGAAAAAGATTGTAAGATTTTCCCGGGTCTTGTGTCAGATTCTTTTGGTGGGGGCTTTGCTTATAGCATTTGGCTGTCAGAAAGAAACAACTAGAGACAAACCGATTGGTAAAGTTAGTTACAACTATTTCGATACAGTCTCTTATGTTTATGATTACACCAATGACACCGATAAGGAATTTGAACAATTCAGTAACGGTGTTTTTGACATATTAGCTTATTACCACCAATTATTTGACATTTACCATGATTATTCAGGGATAAACAACCTCAAAACAATCAATGATCAGGCCGGTATCAGTCCGGTTGAAGTTGATCAGCAATTGATTGATTTCCTGCTTTACTGTAAAGAGATGTATACTCTCACTTCAGGTAAAATGAATGTTATGCTTGGGTCGGTTTTGACCTTGTGGCATGACTGCCGCAGTGCTGCTGCCGATGATCCTTCAAACAGTAAGATTCCTGAAATCGAACTGTTGCAGCAGGCCGGCGAGCATACCTCGATAGACAGTTTGGTTATTGATGAAATTAATAAAACGGTTTATATTTCCGATAGTCAGGCCTCTATTGATGTCGGAGCAGTCGGTAAGGGTTATGCCACCGAAAAAGCTGCTCAGTATTTGATAGAAAACGGCAAGGATGGCTATGTTTTAAATATCGGTGGTAATATCAGAACCATTGGTACAAAACCAAATGGTGATAGCTGGGTTACAGGAATTAAAAACCCTAATGACCCGGATGGAGATTTCCCGATTAGAATATCAATTTCAAATATTTCCTGCGTAACCAGTGGAGTATATGAGCGTTATTTTACCGTTGATGGTAAAAGATATCACCATATTATCGACAGCGACACTTTATTTCCGGCTGATTATTTTGCTTCTCTGACGATTTTAGCCGATGACAGCGGTCTGGCTGACAGTTTATCAACTGCTCTGTTCTGTTGTGATGAACAGACCGGAAGAGATATTTTAAGTAAAATGCCCCAAGTTGGAGCAATTTGGATTTATTCTGACGGAAAAGTATCGTATACTGAAAATGTAAAAGAATTAATAGTTGATTAAACAAATGTAGGAGGATTAAACAAGTAGATGAAAAGAAATGTATCTAGATTAGTATTGCCTCACGAAAAAGCAACTGCGTTAATGCAGTCAGTAATTGTAACGGATGTCCAGGAGGTTGTTATGCCTTTGAGTATGCATTCCGGTAAAAATGCAATTCCTGTGGTTTCAGTCGGAGACCATGTTTATGTTGGACAGTTAATCGCTAAAGAGGATGGAGATGTTTCATCACCGGTTCACGCCAGTGTATCCGGCACAGTAAAGGCAATCGAACCTGTAAAAACTATGGGTAAGACTGTCGAAGCGATTGTAATTGTTTCTGATGGCAAAAATGAAAAAGATCCCGCTATCAAGGCTCCTGTAGTAAATAATGTTGATGAATTTTTACAGGCTGTAAGAGAGAGCGGTCTGGTAGGTTTAGGTGGAGCAGCATTCCCAACCTGGTCAAAATTGGCGGCTGTTAAAAAGGCCAAGATTCACACTTTCCTAATTAACGGTGCTGAATGTGAACCATATTTGACAAGCGATACCAGAACAATGATTGAAGACGGCAAGTATATTGAAATGGGTATTAATTATCTGCGCAAATATACCGGTGCGGAAAAATATGTTATTGGTATCGAGAAAAACAAACCTGAAGCAATTGCTTTATTAAAAGAAAGATTTGCCGGCGATGATTCAGTAGTAATAGAAGTATTGGACAGTTACTATCCACAGGGTGCCAAGCAGGTCTTATTGTATAATGTTACCGGAAAAGTTCAAAAACCGGGAACAAGACTGGCTGATTTGGGCGTATTGATTATCAATGTTACTTCCCTTGTTAAATTGGCCAAATATATGGAAGACGGTATGCCGCTCATCGATAGATGTGTTACTGTTGACGGTTCAGCAGTTAAAAATCCGGGCAACTTCGTTGTTCCAATCGGCACACCGATCAGCAAGTTATTTGAGTTAGCCGGCGGGTTAACCGATGATGTTGAAAGAGTAATTATTGGCGGACCTATGATGGGTCATGCGGTTGAAGATTTGGATGAGCCTGTAGTAAAAGCTACCGGCGGTGTCTTGGCTTTCAATAAGAAGCAAGCAAAGCTGTTTGAACCGACTGCCTGCATTCATTGCGGACGTTGTGTAGAAAACTGCCCGCTTTCTTTAAATCCTACTGAATTTGCCAGAGCAATGATGATGGACAATGATGAAGAAAGACTTGCACTGTTAAAGAAAGAACAGGTTACCTTATGTATGCAATGCGGATGTTGCTCGTATGTTTGTCCGGCACATCGTCCGCTAGTACAAACAAATGTGGCAGCTATCAGTTTCGTAAAGAAACAAAGAACTGCTAGATAATGGAAAGGAAGTATGTCAGATGTCAAGATTTAAAGTTGCTGATGCTCCACACATTCATTGTGGTTGGTCTACTCAGAGCGTAATGCTTAACGTTTTGCTTGCTTTATTACCGGTATCTATTGCTTCAGTTGTCATTTTTGGCTTAAAAGCATTGGTAATTATCGCAACTTGTGTTATCAGTTGTGTATTGGCTGAGTTTATCTTTAATTTGGTATGTAAGAAGCCTCAAACAGTATCTGATTTATCAGCTGCTGTTACCGGTTTGTTGCTTGCCCTAAACTTATCAACTAATGTTACTGTATATCAATGTATTATCGGTTCGCTGTTTGCGATTGTGGTAGTTAAGTGTTTATTCGGTGGATTGGGTAAAAACTTTGCTAACCCGGCTATCAGCGGTCGTGTATTTATGCTGTTGACTTTCTCGGCTGTTGCCGGGGGAGCAAATCCTGTTATCGTTGAATTAACAACTTCTGCTACTCCGCTTGAGATGTTAAAAAACGGTACAGCTCTACCTTCAATGACTGAAATGTTGCTGGGTCTTCATGGCGGTGCCATCGGTGAAACTTGTATTGTTGCCCTGGTTATCGGTTATGTTTATCTGGTTGTTAAAAAGATTATTAAATGGTATGTTCCGGCATCATTTATTTTAACCGTATTTGTTTTATCATTTGTGCAGACATTTGATTTAACTTATGCCTTATATCAGATTCTTTCCGGCGGATTGTTCATTGGTGCAATTTTTATGGCAACAGATTATGTAACAACTCCAATTAATGATAAGGGTAAGGTGGTTTTCGCTATCGGCTGCGGAATTATTACCTTTGTTATCCGTCAGTTCTTCTCTTATCCGGAAGGAGTATCATTCTCAATCCTGTTTATGAATTTACTGGTTCCTTATATTGAAGAGTTAACTCATAAACATCCTTTAGGAGGTGTCGAAAATGGCAAATAAATCAACCGGTTTTGTTAAGATTACGGCTTTACTGGTAGTATGTATCGCTGTGATGTTTGTAGTGAATTTATTATGTGCGCCGATTATTGAAAAGAATAATGCTTCAAGCAAGTTTGAGCCTTTATTACAGGTTATGCCTGAGGCAACTGACTTTGAAGTGTTATTTGATGCTGAAAGCGGTCAATCAAGCTTGAACGAAGTCAGCGATAAGGTGGTTGCGGTATATAAGGAGACCAGCGGATTAGGCTATGTTGTCTTATTATCGACTACTGAAGGTTTTACTCACGAGCCGATCACCTTTACATTGGCATTTAGTCCTGAAGGAGTTATTACCAATGTCGCTTTAACAAGTTATCCGGAAAGCAGAGATTTCGGCAAGGATTATCCGGCTACATATATCGGCTCGGATTCAGCAATGGCTAATGTTTCATTAGTTGCCGGGGTAACATATTCATCAAGTGCTTTCAAAAATGCTACGGTTGACGCTTTCAATGTACTAATCGCAAATGATTTGATTAAAGCAGGTCAAAAGGGTGCTGATCAGATATTAACTGAATTATTACCGACAGTCTTTGGCTCAATGGTTACACCAAACGGTGTTGGTCAGTATGAAGAATTTGAAGTAGCTTCAACGACTTTATATAAAGGGTTTAAAGCTCTTAATGACGGCGGTTATGCTTTCTTGGCTAAGGATGGCGACGACAGCATATTGGCTTTGGTTAATACTAGCTGTGATGTTAAATTATATGATGTTGACGGCAATGATGTTACCGATGCTCATCCGGCAGTTGTCAGTGAGGCCAAGGCTTATTGTGCCGACAAGATTGTTAAAACTGACGGTTCAAAGACCATTTCTAAGTTAGCTGATGCAACTGCAGAAGAAATTTCATTAAATGGTGTCTTTAATTCAGTTGTAAGTTCCTATAAAGCCGGCAGTAATTATGGCTTTGTAGTTAAGACTTACGGCTATGGTAATGAAGTTATGACTTCTTACTTCATTATTGATAACAGCGGCAAGATTGTGAAGATGAGCGTTGCCGAAATTATTTTACATTCAGAATATTTCGATGCTTATACTTTGGATGAACCGTCATATCAGGCTGGATTTGCCGGTTTGGATACAAATAGTTATACTTCAGAGGTATCATTGATTTCTGGAGCAACAGTTAGTTCAAATGCGATTGATATGGCAGCAAAAGCAGCATTTGAAGCATTCGCTGTAATTGGAGGTTAATTATGTGTAAATTAGTTAAAAATCCCGTTGTAACCTTATTTTTAGCAGCAGTGCTGGTAGTAGGCTGTACTGCTTCATTAAAGGGTGCTGTTGCCTTAGTGGTTGCTTTATTAATCACCTTGGTTTTAGCAGCTTTGGTATTATCGGCATTAAACAAAATCCTTACAAAGGATATTCGTTTACTGGCCATCATTATCGTGACAGTTACTGCTTCAACAGTGGCTTCGTTATTGGTTAATGCCTTTTTACCGACCGGTTATAAATTAGTCAGCACTTATCTGGCCGTTTTAGCGGTTGATTTATCAGTGTTTGTCAGCGTTAGAAATAACAGCAAGCTGCCATTGTCAGAAGCTCTCTTAAACAGTTTGAAAACTGCTATCTATTATGCCGTATGCATTTTGGCAGTTGGTTTTGTCAGAGAATTCTTAGGCAGTGGTTCAATTTATGGCTATTCACTGGATTTTATGGAAAACTTCAAATTAACGGTTTTGCAGAGCAGCTTTGGAGGCTATTTATTATTGGCCTTTGCTTTGGCGCTTGTTAACGACAAGCAACAAAGCCAGCAGGTTTGTGATGAAGTATTTAGTGGTTGCTGCTGCAACAAAGAAGGAGAATAAGTATGAGCGATTTATTAACTCTTTTAGTGGGATGTGCTTTAGCCAATAATCTAGTCTTAACAAAAGGTTTTGGCAGTGTAAACAGCGTAAGCAGCGTTGATAATAAGAAAATCCTGAAAACAGGTTTATTCATTGCTTTGGTAATGGTTGTCAGTGCTGTTATTTGCTGGCCTTTGCAGCAATATCTAATTGCGAAGTTCAACCTGACTTATTTACAGAACTTGATTTATGTTGCGGTTATCGTAGCCGTAAGTGCTGTTTGTACGGTAAGTTTGAAAAGATGCAAAAGAACTTTCATCCTTACAGTTTTCAATTCAGCCTTGTTAGCTTGCTGCCTGCTTAACGCAACTAACGGTTATACTTTTGTTGAAATGTTATTTGCGACTGTCGGAACGGCTTTGGGCTTATTGCTTGCGATGTATTTATATAATGGTGCAATCAGCAGAGTTAAACAAAATTTTGTCGTTGACTGCTTTAAGGGCTTGCCGATTAAAGTTTTGACTCTTGCCATCGTTGTTCTGGCGGTAATGGCATTTAAGTAAAATGAACAAAAAAAGAAAAGCTGATTTATATCTAATCATTTTCTGTCTGTTTCTGGCTTTGATCAGTTATTTGTTATTTACCTTTACAAATAAAAAAGGTGATAAAGTGGTAGTTAGAGTTGATGGAGAAATCACTGATGTCTTTGACCTAGGTGAAGATGGGACTTACAGTTTAAATAACGGAACTAATATTCTCGTTATTGAGCAGCATAAGGCTTATTTGCTGGATGCTGATTGTCCCGATAAGCTGTGTGTTAAACAGGGTAAAATATCCAAATGCAACCAATGCATTACCTGTTTGCCAAATAAGTTAACTGTCACTATTGAATCAGACAATTCAGAGGTAGATTTAATTAGTTAATAAAAAGGAAGGTAGAGGAATATGAGAAATAAAAAACTTGCTACTTCAGCATTAATGATTGCTTTAGCGTTGATTTTATCATTTGTCGAAAGCCAAATACCTTCCTTTTTTCCTATTCCCGGTATTAAATTGGGTTTAGCCAACATTGCGGTAATATTTGCCTTATACCGTTTGTCGGTTAAAGATGCCATTATTGTTTCACTAATCAGGGTAGTGGTGGTTTCTGTTTTATTCGGAACCGCTGTTACTTTGGCATATTCAATTAGTGGGGCACTTTTAAGTATGATTGTTATGGTGGTTCTAAAGCAAACAGATAAGTTCTCTATTGTGGGGGTATCCGTTGCCGGAGGAATATCTCATAATATCGGTCAGATTATTATGGCTATTATCTTAATGCATAATAGTGTAATCAGCTATTATTTACCGTTTTTAATTATCAGC
>JBJFHD010000065.1:0-3342 GCA_051893335.1 Erysipelotrichaceae bacterium
TTATCAAAGAAATCAAAGATTATTTCTGACAGCGGTAACTCATAAATAATGGTTACCCGGTTATCATCTAAATAAACCATATCTTTATAAATTCCTCTTTTATTTTGACAAAGCTCCATAATCGGACCGATATAATCCTTCGGTGTCATAATTGTCGCTTTAACATAAGGCTCGGCAATTTTATCTACCAGCTGAGGGGCCGGTACTAATGCCGGGTTATCGATATTTATCGTTTCGCCACTGGTTAATGTAATACGATAGATTACACTTGGAGCTGTGGCGATTAATTCCAGATTGTATTCTCTTTCCAGTCTTTCCTGAACAACATCCATATGCAGTAAGCCTAAGAAACCGCATCTGAAACCAAAGCCCAAAGCTTGGGAAGTTTCCGGTTCAAATACCAATGAAGCGTCGTTCAACTGAAGTTTTTCCAAAGCATCCCGCAAATCGTTATAACGGGCATTATCAGTAGGATATAAACCACAGTAAACCATTGGCTGTAACTGCTTATAACCGCTTAACGGTTCTAAACAAGGAGCGTTGGCGTTAGTAACCGTATCGCCGACTCTGACATCTTTGACCGATTTAATGGAAGCGGCAAACCAGCCGACCTCGCCGCATTGTAAGGCTGTCTTACTGATTTCCTTTGGTGAACGGATACCGACTTCGGTTACCAAATAAGTTGCTGAGGTTGCCATAAACCTGACAGTATCACCGACTTTAAGCGAGCCGTTTTTAATTCTAACCGCTACAATAACTCCACGATAGGAATCATAATAACTGTCAAATATCAAAGCCTGTAGCGGACCGTTTTCATCACCGCTTGGTGCCGGGACATATTTAACAATATTTTCCAAAACCTGATGAACATTTAATCCTGTTTTAGCACTGATTAACGGTGCGTCAGAAGCATCTAAACCGATATCGTTTTCGATTTCTTCCTTGACCAATTCCGGCATAGCACTCGGTAAATCAATCTTATTAATCACCGGAATAACGGTTAAATCATTGTCGATTGCCAAATAGACATTAGCCAAGGTTTGAGCTTCTACCCCTTGAGTAGCATCCACTACCAAAACTGCTCCTTCACAAGCAGCCAGACTTCTTGATACCTCATAACTGAAATCGACATGACCTGGAGTATCTATTAAATGAAACAGGTATGTATTACCGTCATCACCGGTATAATTCAAACTGACCGCATTCAGTTTAATGGTAATTCCTCTTTCCTTTTCCAAATCCAAATCATCTAAAATCTGATCAACCATATCCCGAGCCATAACTGTATTGGTTTGTTCCAAAATGCGATCAGCCAAGGTGCTCTTGCCATGGTCAATATGGGCTATAATGGAGAAATTTCTGATATATTTTTGATCCATAAATACCTCATTTCATTTTTTCTAAAACATAATCAGCTAGCAGTGCTGACAAAAAAGAAATCAGTGTTTCAAAAAAGTGATACTTCATTGAAACAGAAATAATCGCCAAGCCGAAGAAAGCAACATCTTTTCCTGTCATCAAAAACAAGAATAACACCGCCGTAATAAGCATCAGTAAATTCTTATTTGCTATTTTCTTTAACAAAACCGAATATAATAATCCGATAACAACAGTAATGATAATCGAAACATAGCCAACCAGATTAATCGGATAAAACAATACCGCTATAAATCCAGCTAAGGCCAGCATTAAGGCAAACAAACCACTTTCAAAATAAGCGGCAAATAAGTAAATCAAAAGCAGATTAACGGACAAATAACCCAAATTGCCGATATCATAGCGCAGCAAAGAGTTAGCCAGGATAACAAGCGTCCCAAATAAGCAATACTTCAATACTTTCTTTAACACATTACTACCCCTTGCCAGTTTCGACCGGCACCATTGCGGAAATCTTTCCCGGAAGTAATCGACTTGCCTTCAAGCTGCAATTTCTCGATTACGATAACTCTTTTATCTACCACAACGCCTAAAGTCTTATCGACAAAGACAATTGTACCATTTTCATTATCGCTGGTGATATCGCTCATCGCAACCTGACAAAGCTTCACTTTTTTATCTAAAACGATACCATAAGCATAAGGATTATCAGCCAGTCCTCTAATCTGATTATATACCTCCACATACGACTTGGTAAAATCGATGTGTTCTTGCTGCTGGCTTATATTATAACCGAAAGTGACTTCGGCTTCATTTTGCTTGATAGCTTGGTAATTATGGGCAATAATCGTTTCCATAGTATCTAACAATAAGGCAGTAGCCAGTTTTATCAGTTTATCATGCAAAGAAGAATAAGTATCTCTTGCGTCAATTTCAAGGGCTGATTGGGAAATAATATCACCGGCGTCCATCTTGCTGACCATTTCCATAATTGTGACTCCGGTAGTCTGATAACCGTCAATAATTGCGTGCTGAATCGGTGCCCCGCCTCTTAACTTAGGCAGTAAAGAAGCATGAACATTGATACACAAACATTTATGCAATAGCTCTTTAGGAATAATTTGACCGTAAGCACAGGTGATGATTAAATCAGGGTCAACATCCAATACTTTCTGGTAGTCTTCTTTGATTTTAAGCGGTTGAAAAACCTCTATACCATTTTCCAAACAATATTGTTTTACTTCACAAGCTGTTAATACGTGTTTTCTGCCGACATATTTATCCGGCTGACAAACTGCCAGCACGACATTATAGCCGTTTTCATGTAAACATCTTAATATTTCTTTGCCGAAAACCGGCGTACCCATAAATACTATTCTCATACGATCACCTATGTAATTATACAATCTTTTTGCGCTATACTGCTATAATAATTTTCTTATTGCATTTTATTTACCGGTTTGATAAAATATACTAGCATTAAGAAGTGAGGGAGGTTATTTTATGCCAAATATTAAGTCTCAGAAGAAACGTGCTGTTACCAATTTAAAAGCTAACGCTGCTAATAAGGCATTAAAAAGTGAATTAAAGACAGCTATTAAAGCTGTATTGGTTGCTGTTGAAGAAAAGAATGTTGAAGCTGCAAAGGCCGCTTATAATACAGCTGCTTCTAAGTTAGATAAATCAGTAACAAGTGGTATTCATCATAAGAACTATGCCGCTCGTCAAAAGGCTCGTTTATCTAAAGCAGTAAACACATTAGCATAAGAAAATAAGGACTGTTTCAATTGATAATCTCAAATTGGCTACAGTCCTTTTATTATGACTTTATCCCATAATAGTCCCAAAATCTTTTACCCTAATGGCAAATCAAAAATATCAATCATAAACTTCGCTAATGTCATCCAAGGGAAAAAAAGGAGCTGTAAAAAAATAAACAACTCAAACAAATACAAAATAAAACCC
>JBJFHD010000066.1:0-3276 GCA_051893335.1 Erysipelotrichaceae bacterium
GAATGGCACATGAAATACTCTTATTTAAATGGTAAAAAGTCTTTAGCTCTTACTATAACGCTGTCACCTGTAGGATGCCAATGGGCTCGTAAAGGCGGATGTACGATGTGTGGCGAATTTGAGGGTGCTGACCGTCGTCCGAAAATTTTAAACAATGCACAATTTCATATTGCTCAATTTACTAGCGCAATTTCAAATCCTAAAATATGGGAAACTGCAAAAAAAGAAAAATGTCCTATAACTTGGTTAAGAATTTTTCAGGAGGGAAACTTTACTAATACTGACGAAATGAATTTGTCGGCACAAGAGACTATCTTGAGAATGGCGACTCATATTCAAGGGATTAAACGTATAACGATAGAAGCACGTCCACAATACATTACAGACAAAGCAGTTGAAATGTTAAGAAATGTATTTAAAGATTCTGATGTGGAATTAGAAATTGGTATGGGCGTAGAAGCTGTCAACGACGTGGTCAGAAATGTCTGTATTAATAAAGGTGATTCGATAGAAGATTTTGAAAGAGCTGTGGAATTGTTAAACAATAACAATATTAAACCGCTTGCATACATTATAGTTAAACCGCCTTTTTTAACTGAACAAGAGGCAATTACAGAAGCTATCTCCACCGCTGTATTTGCAACTAAAATAGGATTTAAGCGTATTAGTTTCGAACCGATGAGCATACATGCTTATTCTTTAGTTGATGCTCTTTTTCAGACTGGTCAATACAAAGTGCCTTGGCTTTGGTCAGTGGTAGAAATTGCAAAGCAGTGTGCAAAATTAGGCGTGGTTGACTTTGGTATAGGTGGAATTGGGTTTTATCCGTTACCAACAACTTTTGCGCATAATTATTGCACAGGAACGACACGTGTAACGGATTGTAACGACAATGTTATACAGGCAATAAAAATGTTTAATAGGACGCATAACATTGTTCATTTGGAAAGATTGTCATTGTGCAAAAGGTGTTATAGCAAGTGGCAAGCCGAATGCGAAATAACTGAAAAACCTTTAAAAGATAGGATTAGTGAGCAATTAAATAAGGCTGCTGAACTTATTCATACTTATAAATCCTGTCCCTCCAAAGAAGAAGGAAGCAATATTAAAATTAAGACGCTTATAGCAAGCGGCTCTCAAAATAATACCTTGCCCAAAGAGGAATATAATGAGTGGTTGAATAGTGAGTTTAATGAGTCTGATTTGTCGGGTTTAGGTTTTACACAATTCGTTGCCGCTGAACCGTTAGTGTTGTCCTCAGGCGAAAATATACAAACAAGGAACGACGTTATACGCCAATTTCAAAATGAATGCTTGGGTTTATTAAAATCAGCGCTTGCCAATAATGATAAAGATGTTTTGAAATGGTTAATTAATGATACGCCGGAAAGTATGGCCGAGACTTATCTTCGGAAATTACCCGACGTCTTTTGGAAACCGCCTGTGTTTTTCCGTACGGATGAATCGGCTTTGGGAAAGATTCTTGAAATACAATGTCCCGGTTCGTCATGGGGTGAACTTGAGTTATTGTACAATTTTTATAAGAAAGCAGGATTTAAGATACGTATTAACCAACCGGCTCAGGTATTTACGGATCAGCTTGTTAAATATCTTGGGTTAAAAGAAGGTCAGTCCCCGTTAGTATACTATATGGTGGATAACGCCTCCATTCCTGTTGGCGTGCGGTATTTTATATCCCAAACACGTATGGCCACGCCTCCGATTAAATATTGGGGGATTGACAAATATCCTTCAGTCGAAATTGATGATGAAAACGGTAGGCGCATTAAGCAACTAAAGGCAATAGATTCTGATTTTGTCAGGACACATTATTATCTTGAACTTTTCGGTGAATGCGATTTTAATCGTCGTGTTTTTGCAGATAAGCGAGAAAACTGCTATGATTTACCACCCATGTCTCTTTTCGACCAGAAGGCTATTCTCGCATTGCCTTTCTGGGATAAAACTGAAAAGTATTTCAGTAAAGAAATCCGGGATATTTTAGTCTATACCACTCCTCTTATCGATGATATAATTAAACTTGAATCAGGGGAAACAATGACTATCGATCAATTTGCGGCTTTACCGCAGAGTCAACGCAGATATTATTTGAAGTATGCCGGAACGGACGGTTCTGTCAATTGGGGCAGTCGGTCGGTTACATCAGTTGAGAAAATCGGCAGCGATAAACTCGCTGAACTTTTAAAGGAAAAAGTCCTGGATTATCAGAATAATAACAGGCCTTGGGTTCTTCAAGCTGAAAGTAAAGGCGGAAAAGAAACGGTGGCGTATTATAATGAAAAGGGTTCAGAGACTATAGCCGAAAATCAAAACACAAAATATAGTTATTTTTATGGTCCTTACGGATCTTTAGGCGGAATTGTTTCATATAGAAAAACTAATCTTGTACACGGACAACCCGATACGATTATAAAATTAATTGATTTTTTACAAGATGACATAATATGAAAGAAGATGAGAAAAGGTACACGGATACACGTGCTGAACTTATCAGAACCAATAAGCAAGGTAATTCAAATAATTTGCATGATAATGTTGCATTAGATGGCTTGGATTGGTCTTTACTGGAACAATTAGGAAAAATAATTATTCTTGATTTGCGCTGTGGGGATGGGAAGTCAACTGTAGAAAGGTTTAGTAAATATTTAGATAAAGCTGAGGTTGTTGTTGGCGTAGACTCATCACAAGAGAAAATTGAAATTGCAAAAAAAACTTATAAAGATTTAACTAAATTTGATTTTTTCTGTTTAGATTTGGATAGTCCCTTTTTGCAAGCTCAATTAAAAGGTATATTGAAAAAGTATAATGCAACACATTTCAGCATTATTTTTGGTGCATACATATTAATTCATCTTGATGATCCTCAAAGATTAATAAAAAGACTCCATAAATTAACTATTGGTGGTGGATACATACTTTTTCAGGAACCGGATGATTCTGGGAAGATTTGTTATCCTAATGAAGAGGTATTAAAAACAATCATTGATTGCTTTGATGCACTTCCTTGGATTGAAGATCGATTCTTTGCAAAGAAAATACCAAAAATGTTGTCTGACGCAGGATATAAAAATATCGAGTGTTTATATAACACAATTGATACTTTAAATAAATCTGTAGAGGATCGAAAAAAAATATTTGATATAACCTTTTCTCATAGATATTCTGGTTATGACTGTGTATCAGAACAGGAATTAGCGGATAATGCAGTTACAGCAAAAAAACTAGATGAAGCTCTTGATAAAATTAAGGCTTTAT
>JBJFHD010000067.1:0-3235 GCA_051893335.1 Erysipelotrichaceae bacterium
ACCGTATCGCTTGAAGAACTCGAAAGTTCAACCTTGTTTTCAAGCGGTGCACCAATTTAATTTAAATCCGAGCTGATTTTGGCTCGGATTTATTTTTTATATTTGATATTGATTATATTCTATCCATTTAATGTAATGAATTCAAGGGATAATAGGGGCAGTATATTAGAGAGTTTGCAATTTTAATATTATCGATATTGTGCTTATGTATTCCCTTTACGTCCGCCTGTTCAAATAATAAAATACTTGATAAGCCTGACGATACAGCTTTGGAATTCTGGATTGCTGAAAAAGTTTCAACAGAATATTTTGCAGGACATTATAGTGTAGTGGGTGTTTTTGGTGGATATATTTCTACGGAAAAGATTATCAACCGATTGAAATACAGATGAAGATTTGCAAATTGAGCCAGAACATTGTGTTACTTATACGGTTAATGCTTATCCTGATTATTCTTAGAATAACGGTTCGTTTGATACCGTTACAAGTATTTGGATAATTGATCCTGATATTAACGTATATGGCATAACCTGTAACTCTTCGCTTGATGATTTTGACAAAGTTTTCAGTGATTTAGGCTGTGAAATACAAGCGGACGGTACGACTCATTCAGCTTTATACGGTAAATCCCGAATTTCATTTACTGATTAAGAAGGTTATGAATCCATTTATTTTGGGGTTGAAGTTACGAATAAATACGGCATTATCTTTTAACTGCTATTGCGGTTTTTAATTATAAATTTACAAAATTTAAACATCTAATTAATATTACAAAAACATTGCTTTAATAAAATGATTGTAAAATTTAAATCAATTAATTTTGTTAAGGTGACGTATGAAATTAATAAATAGAATATTTTCAGCTTTTGAACGTAATAACAAAAAGCTTATGATTAATTCTTCCGGTTCAACGCCCGATTCAAGTTGGGAAAAGATTCGTTCGGGGCAATCGTATTTGTATCAGAAGAGCGGAATGAACAGCGAGATTTTTGAAATTACCTTCTACAAGAAGGTATACGGCGGAATATTAAATCAGGCTTTAACGGAGGCGTTAAAACGTTATCCCTATCTGAATACCAAGCTTATCGAGCTTGACGGTGATTTTTACATTGTCCAAAACCAAATTAATTTAACGGCTAAACGTACTAAAGCTTTAGCAAGGCTTGGGCATATAAGCTGTGGCTATCATCTGGTTGATATAACCTATTACGGTAAGAACGTTTACGTGTCCTGGCATCATGCGTTGTGCGACGGTAAAGGCATTAAGCACTTTATTGAAACCTTGATTTATTATTATTGCAAAATAAGGTTCAATAGTGTGGCGAGCGATGATGGGATAAGGCTTTCCGATTCTCCGCTTTTGCCAGATGAGGCAACGGAGCCCAACTTGAGCGGGTACAGCTATGATGAAAAAAGAGCAGAGGTGAACGTATCGAGAGACGCTTTTGCGATACCTGAAAACGTAATCGAAGAACATGAAACTGATTATCGCTATGATGTTCAGGTTGCCGTCGAACAATTTATGAAGGCTTGTAAGCAAGTAAACGCTACACCTGTTATTTTGACTTCATTGTTGGTCAGTAGCGGTATAGCTAAGCTTTACCCCGACTTTGATAAGCCGATTAACGCTAACGTTGCCGTCGACATAAGAAATGCTCTTGATTTGCCTTACACCTTTAAAAATTGCGTCAGGAGTATGCCGTTGCCGTATACAAAGGAAATGACTACAATGTCGCTGTTTAAACAGGCAAAAATTCAAAGGGATTTGCTTGACGCTCAGCGCAACAGGGATAACCTGCGAAAGCTGGCAAACGCCTCGCTCGGTTTGTTTGAAAAGTTGGACTCGTTGCCTGATTACGCCTCTAAACAGGGTATGATGGAATTCTTTGACAGTATGCTCATTAATACTTACGTAATTAGCTATCTCGGGCAGATGGTGTTGAATGAAAACGCAAAATATATAGATAAGATGTGTTTTTATAATTCAGGTGCGGCAGGGCTTGGTGTTAACATAATATCCTGCGGGGAAAAATTGTGTTTTAATTTCAAGCAGAGTTTCAAGTCCGATAAATACGTCAAGGCATTTTTAGCTGGGCTTGACCGCCTTGGAATAACCTATAAAGCCAGCGACGCTATCGCTTTCACAACGCCTAACGATAGCATTATTAAAAGAAAAACTGTCAAAAATTAGCCATAAAATAAGCACCTGAAATAATTCGGGTGCTTTTAAATATTATTTAATCAGTTTTAAGTTGTAATTATTTATTCTTAATTATATTGGGCAGGACGAATACGGGGCATTGTAAAACTATCCAGATGATTAAACCTGCGCTGTCCCCAATAAGTGGCTGTATTTGAATTAAGGCAAAAAGGCAGACGGGTACAAACATTTTTAATTGATTTACAGGCGCATAGTTTTTGCGTTTAGCCTGTAATGCCGAAAGCACTATTAATGTGACTGCGCAAAGGGTAAGCAAGGCTCCGAAGGCATAGTTGAAATAATTAGGTAACCAACCATCAACTATAAAGCTAAAGTAAAAGCAGATTAAGTTTGCAATTAATAGAACCGAACAACATATTTGCAGTGTGAAAATAGTGGTAGGAGTGTGTTCGTGTTTTTTATGTACAATTGCATATATCAAAAGAATGATAGCTAACAGGGCAAAAACGAAAAACAGTGCTGGTGCATATTCATAAATATAGTCATTAGAACTCGAAAAAATATCAGCATTAATATAAGCCAAGAAATTAAAAGCAGTAGCGGTTAATGTAAGGCTTATCAACGCTACGCAAATTAAATCGCACAGTTTCAGGCGCGTAATTTCTTTGCCTGTAATCTTGTCGTATATAGCAGATAATATTTTTGCAACCGCAATTCCCGTAGGAACAAAAGTTGCAAGACATAATATAAAGGTCACGAACGGCAGTTTTTTAGATACCGCAACCGTAGTTAATTGTAAATCCACAACTTCCTCAAGCCAACAAAAACTTACGGGCGGAAGATAGGCAAACACGGCTATAACTGCAGTAAATAAAAAGATTTTAGTCTGTTTTATTAAATGTGCCTTGTCGGCTTCGCAATATTTACAAGCTGATAAAAATTTATATCTGCCAACCGACCATAAAATAAACGAAGCGAGAACGAGTGCCGCAAAGACGCTAAGACCGATTAACGGGCTATACCAGTCGCTAATTGCCCAATAACATACGTATGCTACAATCAGTCCTACAACAA
>JBJFHD010000068.1:0-3208 GCA_051893335.1 Erysipelotrichaceae bacterium
GTAGAATTATTTACTTTTTAGTTTTTATCTCCACCACAACATTTGACAAAGAGCCCTTTTTAATTTTCATTGTGTTGCAGTCATATAAAACTTCTGCAAAGATAAATCTTAATTTTTATTGAGTTTAGTTTAACATTCTACCGTCAATTTGTCAAGCGTTCCTTCCCGTAATTTAACAACTGATTTACCACTTCAGGTTTTCCAACTGATAAACTAAAACTTCCTTATAAAAACTGTCGGGCTCTTTTTTTAGCCATTGCAGAGCTTTGGGAATATCGATTTCAAAGCCTTTGCCGAAATAATCATACATAGCTTTATGCGAACCCGAAAACGGTCTTGCTACCACACGGGTAACGTTTTCTTCCATAGGCAAACTACGGTTAATCGACATATTGCAATTGAGCAAGCTCTTTCCATTGTCGAATATAGGGGCTGTTGCATAACTGCCGTCACCGTTCATTATTATGCCAAGGTTGTGAAAATGTCTGTCCTCGTTAAGCGTGATATAGTCAAGGGTAAATACCTTTTTGAAGTAATCGGTTAAGTCAAGCCCCACATATTGCTTGCAGAAATTTATTACGTATTCTGCTGATTGCCCTATGCCTTTAAACTTTTGAATTGATTTATACAATGGTTGACCTGTTACGTTGCCGTGTAACCTTTCAAGCGTGATAAACGATTGAGTAGGTGATAAAAAGCTCTTACTTCTGCAACCGCACCTTCCGTTAATTTTTCCGTATTCGTAAGTAACGTACTCCTCTTTGTTTAATGAGGAGAAGGTTAACAGCTTGGAAACAAGATATTCCACCTCTCCCTCGCAACCCTCGTTATCCTCTTTATACCAGTAACCGTCCTTAAAAAACTTTAGCTGTGTCCCATCGCTGGTACCTTCGGTATCAACCAGAAAGTCATCGGATATTTTAACGTTAAACATTTCTTAACCTCCTCGGGGCAACGTCTTTCCAAGATAAACTTTCACCCGCAAACCTGAACCAGAGCAAATCGTTATAAGATACTCCGTGAGTTTTTTGCACGATTGCTAAGGGGTCATAATAGGGAATTCCGAGCTTGTTTAAATATTTGTCAATATTCTTGCAATCACGTTGCCAGCAACGGCTTTCGAGTATGGTCGAAAGAGTAAAAACGTCCATCTCTTCCCTGCTAAAAATCTGTTTAACGGGGTGGTCGGTAAACCTCTGCACCTTGACCTTGTTGTCCTTAACCTTGACGAAAGAAACAACTTCATCTTCCCAAAAGCAAAGCATTTCAAACCCTTCCCACCTGTTAGCGGAATTGCTTTTAGGGACTAATCTTATATCCATATCAATGGCTTTTGAAATCTTTTGCAAAGTGCTTAAATCGGGTGTTACAATTCCTGCCTCTATTCGTCCAATCGTCGATTGCGGAACGTTACACCTCTTTGCAAGTTCTGCCTGTGAAATCTTTAAGCTCTTACGTTTTTTCTTTATATCATTCACAATCTGCATAATTCTACCTCTCGGTAATATAATAGCATAAATGCTATAAAATTGTCAATGGTTTTGTTTGATATTGTATTTATTGTTGCTAAATTTAACTTTTGATAATCACCGTTCTGTTACGACTGAGTTGTGTTTTTGAAATGAAAAAAGTGGTCAAACGGGGGAGTTTGCCACTTTTTTGGGTCGATTAGGTTATTATCCAGATGAAGCGTTCGGTTTTGTAACTTCCGTATGTGCAGAGGTTTTAATTTGAGGTTTGTGATTTATTTCAGAATTTTCCAATGTCCAGTTTTATCAGAGCCAATACGCTCTATATAGCCGTGATTTTTTAAAGTTAAATAGTTTTTTCTACTGTAAGCTTCTCTTTACCAATTTTTTATGCAATTCTTCAAGCGCTTATTGACTATTTTAGCTTTTCGTGTTATACTCAACTCATAAATTATTTATATAAATCAACCATACTATTTGGAAAGGAGGTGGCTTAATGGCAATACAAATTAATATTAAAATCTTGTCCAAGGGTTGGAAATACTTTGACGTAATGCATAAAGACAGACGTGTTGCAAGAATATATGAAAGCGGAAAATGTACCATTTCTTTCCCCTCCTTTATGCCATATAATCTCTATCTAGAAAGAGGGGATGATTTTGATACCCGTATCAATAATCTAAACAATTTTTATTATTGGTGTGCCTCCAGAATCTTAACATTAGATAGAAAATATGCAAAAGAGATATTAAACAGTATCGGTGCCCTTCAAGTATATACCGATAGAGAACGTGCAGCTATCGCAATCTCCTATCGTGCATTAAGTTTGATGGACGTATTTTGGATAAGAGCAAGAGGTGACAAAAAATCTTTTGACGAGATAAACCTATTCAATCATTCGCTTTCAAATGCTTTCGTTGACGTTAGCTTACAAGGAAAAGACTTAACGTTAGAAAACAGCGAACTGCTTACTTCCAAAGACCAAGCCCGAGATATAGGAACGCCTGGCGTTGCACCAAAAGCTTGGATAAGAAACGACGATACTTTCTATTTATTAAAAGATGGAGAGGAGCGAGACGTTGACGCTGAAATTCTTGCATCAAAAATTCTTGATTGCTTTAACCTTAATCACGTTTCCTACGTTGAATCAACGTTTGCTAACGTACGTGTTTCTAAATGCAAAATCATAACCTCGACAAATATAAGCATTGTTCCGATGGAATATGTAGGAATTTATTGTCTTAATCATAATAAGGATAAGATGCAATATATATTAGCCAAGGATAGTTACTCCTATTATATGATGAATATAGCAGATTATCTTATAGGCAATGTGGATAGACATTGGGGAAATTGGGGATTCGAAGTTGATAACTCTAACAACAAATTAGGTAAACTATATCCCCTTATGGATTTTAATAAGTCGTTTTTATCGTACGATAATATTGAAGGCGGTCTTTGCCAAACGACTGAACCTAAAATAACGCAAAAGCAAGCCGCTGTTGAAGCCGTAAGAAAAATCGGATTGAATCAAATAAAAGAAGTTGACCGCAACTGGTTTTTTAATGAGAAACAAGCCGAAATGTTTTTTGCTCGACTTGCAGTTTTAAAAGAAGTAAATTAAAATTTTTATATTATAGCAACCGCCTCTTTCGTCACCGAAAGAGGCGGTTGCTGTTACTACGGTGGATTATAATATTAAGTGCAACAACGATGCATAAAAAAATGGCTCATATAAA
>JBJFHD010000069.1:0-3178 GCA_051893335.1 Erysipelotrichaceae bacterium
GTACCTACATTTTTAATCGGTAATTTCCTACATTTCTATTCTGACATTTACAATAAACATTTTAAATACGAGATGATAAAGACTCAAGGCAGTATTTCAAACAATATTTTCTTTTTAATTATTAACCAATAAGAACATGTAACACACCGTCAATCATCGACTTCTTGATGATAACACCCTAACAAATAATCCCAATATAACTAGATTTTAATGGTATATAAAATTATTTTCGGCTTTCAAGGGATAATCTAAGCCTCACAATATCCACCACTAAAGAGTGCTTTCTTATATATGCAAAGGGATGACATTATCTACAATAAACCATATTATTTGCCTAATAGTTACTGTATGCCAACACATTTTAAAACTTGCAACTTATGCCTTCTTACTATGTTATTTCCCGGCTTTCGTCAGTTTAAGAATAAATAAACGAACGTGGCTAGATGCCCTTGCATCAATCACTTCACTATTTCAAACTTTTCAGGTGGGTACAGATAATCTTCACCAGTTTCATCAACTATTCTATACCATTCTTTTTCAATAGAAATAACTTCATATATTTTTCCTTCAATTAAACCAAAATTATCAGTTTTTCCTAACCATTTAACCTTTAATCTTTCCATTTTTCACCCAAAATAAACCCTTCTAAATTTTACACTGAAAGAACTATTGATTATAGTTATAGTATAGATTTTCGATACGATAAAATCAATCTATGTGATCGTATCAATAACATTACTTACTTCTTTGAGATCTTATTAACCATATTAACATATAACATTATCTCACTCATAAGAACATGTAACACCCTCTCGATCGTTACAAATTATTACAATTCACATACTTTTTATTGCCCATCCCAGCAAGACATTACTATTAGAGATTTCTCAATAATTGTTGCGTATATAGTTTTGATTCATTGACTACTGTCTTTCACTATAATTCGCAAGCGCTTGGTCTTGAATTTTAGCCGAAAAGATTTTATCTTATTAGTAGGAGGATTTTTTTGATAATGGAAGCAGAAAAATTAAAAGAATTAAAATTACTATGTGCAAACGTTAGAATTGACATTTTAGAAATGCTTATGAAGTTCGGTCAAGGACATCTTGGCGGATCAATGTCTTGTGTTGAACTGTTCGCCGTATTATATGGAAAACAGCTGAATGTCGATCCTAAAAACCCTAAAAAAGAAGATAGAGATCAGGTAGTGTTATCAAAAGGACATGCTGGTCCAGTATGGTACTCTACTTTAGCTGAAAAAGGCTATTTCCCAAAAGATTGGTTATTCACATTAAATCAAGGCGGCACTTCATTGCCTTCACATCCTGACAGAACAAAGACTCCAGGCGTTGATATGACCACCGGTTCTTTAGGACAAGGTACTTCAACAGCTGCCGGTATCGCAACCGCAATGAGAAAAAAAGGTTTAAACAGCTACACATATTTAATTGTCGGTGACGGTGAATTAAATGAAGGTCAGTGTTGGGAAGCTTTCCAATATATCGCTCACTATAAATTAAATAATTGTATTGTTATTATCGACGATAACAAGAGACAGTTAGACGGTTATACAAAAGATGTTATCAATCCTTTCAGCTATCAAGAAAAAATGAAAGCCTTCGGTTTTTACACATTAACCGCTAAAGGTGATGATTTGGAAGCTATTGACGATACTATCAATAAATTGAAAGAAGTAAAAGACAGTGCTGTATGTATGGTATTGGATTCTGTCAAAGGTCAAGGCGTTAAATACTTCGAAGAATTAACCTCTAACCATTCAGTAAAATTTAACGAAGAATACACTAATGAAGCCAACAAGGCAATCGCACAATTAAAAGAGTATATTGCCAAGGAGGGAGAATAATATGATTAAACTAGCGGAAGATAGAACAGCTAACGGAAAAGAATTAAGAAAAGTCTTTGTCGATACTGTTAATGATTTAATGGATGAAAACGAAAATGTCGTTTTACTGGAAGCTGACTTAGGCGGTGCCAGCGGATCAACCGCAACTTTGAAAAAACACCCTGACAATTTCGTTCAGTGCGGAATTTCTGAAGCCAATATGGTTGGCGTTGCTTGCGGTATGAGTACATTAGGTTATGTTCCTTACGTTCACACATTTGCTCCGTTTGCGACTAGAAGAGTGTATGACCAAGTTTATTTATCTGGTGCTTACGCTAAAAACACCATCAATATTTACGGCTCTGACCCAGGATTTACCGTTGGAGCTAATGGTGGAACTCATACTTCTTTTGAAGATATCGCCTTAATGCGAGTTATGCCAGAAGCTGTAGTATGTGATGCAGCTGATGAAACTCAATTAGAATTCATTCTAAGAGAATTCTCAAAACTCACAGGTGTTCATTATGTTAGAGCCGGTCGTAAAGCATGCCGCCAGTTATATGACAAATCAAGTCAATTCACTCTTGGTAAAGGTGTGGTTGTCAAAGAAGGAAAAGATGTCTTAGTTGTATCTTGCGGTCAGATTGTTTCAGATGCATTGGATGCTGCTGAAAGATTGGAAGCAGAAGGCATTTCTGTTGAGTTAATTGATATGTTTACCATTAAGCCATTAGACAGAGACCTGTTAGTAAAGGAAGCTACCGGTAAAAAAGCTGTTATAACTTTTGAAAACCATTCAATCATTAATGGTTTAGGCAGTGCCGTAAGCGAAGTTATCGCCGAAGAAAACATCAACACTCACTTCAAGAGAGTTGGCGTTACTGACAGATTCGGTCAGGTTGGTTCACCAAATTACTTACAGAAAGAATTCGGTTTAACAGCTGACGACTTATATAAGGCCGTAAAAGAAACTCTTTAAAATGAATGATTATCTAAGGATAGTTTGTTGTTGTGGCTCTGGTTTAGGCTCCTCACTTATTCTTTCGCTCAACATTGATAATTATCTTAAAAACCATAATCTGAAAAATATCAGCGTAAGTCATTCCTCAATTTCCGAGGTCAACAAAAAAACTGCGGATATTGTCATTGTCGGATTAGACGTCTACCCGATATTTAAGGATTATGATAAAGTCATCATTATTAAGGATATTATCAGTTATGAAGAATTGGATAGCAAATTAACCTTAGCTCTCAATAATCAAGCAGAAAAGTATTTAATCAAATAAAAGGGGCTGTAAAAAAATAAAAATTTAGGAAACTATGTAGAGGCTTGCA
>JBJFHD010000070.1:0-14391 GCA_051893335.1 Erysipelotrichaceae bacterium
TAGTACCTACATTTTTAATCGGTAATTTCCTACATTTCTATTCTGACATTTACAGTCATAGTCAACTAATAGAAAACTGCTGTATGGATGGTGAAAATAATACTGTTGAATTTCCTCAAAGATAAATAGTAAGTTATCATAATAATTCCGGGTTGTATTAACTGTTTCATCTAAGGACGTATACAGGTTATTTAAGGCTGATACGATAGTGTGCAGCAAAATGTCCAGTTTATTGAGAAAGTAACTGTAAATCGTTCTTCTTGAATAACCGCTTTTAGAAGCAATATCGCTGATTGTGGTAGCCTCGTAACCCTTTTGGCAGAACAATTGTTCGCTGCAAGCAGAGATTTTTTCCATACATTTTTGCGCTAATTGTTTATTTTTGTTCATTTTATGCCCCTTCTGTAAAAGTATACTGATAGTATACTTTTTATTTTAAAAAAAGGGAACATTATTTTTTGTTCCCTTTAGTATTTTCCACTTCAACCTCTTTGATTGGCTGAACAATGGTTGTTGTATTGTTATCACTTGCCAGTTTGCCACCCAGCGCACCTAATACTAAGCTTTTTAAATCAATGCCCATTGAAGCAGATATACCATCAGTAATCTGCGAAGTGCCGTTAACAATATCTGCTAACAGCTTAGCACTGTTTCCTTCCCCGTACATGGTGATCTTATCGACCTTGCTTAATGGTTCAGCAACATTCTTAGCAATTTCCGGTAAAGCAGCCATAACCATTTCGACAACGGCAGCCTGACCGTATTTCTTCATTGCTTCAGCCTTTTTGTCAATACCTTCAGCTTCGGCAATTGCTTTTAATCTGATAGATTGAGCTTCCGCCTCACCGACGGCTCTGATACCTTCGGCTTCACGTTGCCGTTCGATCATCTTAGCTTCGGCTTCTTTACTGCGACGGAACAGTTCAGCCTCAGCAGCCTGTTGAGCAGCATATCTTTCAGCATCAGCTTTTGCTCTGATTTCAGCATCTAAGGTCTGTCTGGTAACCTCTACCTCTTTAGCCTTTAATTCAGCCGTGCGTTCGGTTTTGGCAATATCAGCATTAGCGCTGGTAACCTCAATCGTTTTACGCTGTTGTTGCTGCTGGATTGAATAAGCAGCGTCGGCTTCGGCCTTTTTAATATCTGAAGCCTGTTTTAATTCAGCCTGTCTGATCGCTAATGCCGTCTGTTTTTCGGCAATTTCCATTTCCGACTCCACTTTGGCGTTATTGGCTTCTTTTGCAGCGATAGCCTGAGCGATCGCAATATCTCTTTCGGCCTGGGCCTTTGCAACGGCTGCACCCTTTTTAATTTGCGAGATGTTATCAATACCTAAATCTTCAATGACATTATTCTGATCAGAGAAAGACTGAACATTGAATGAAACCATTTCCAGTCCCATCTTTTCCAAATCCGGAATAGCATTTTCCTGAACTCTTTCACCGAAGGCTTTACGATCGGTAACCATTTCCTCCAGCCGCATCTGACCGACAATTTCACGCATATTACCTTCCAAAGTATCCTGTACTCTTCTAATGATCATATCTTCGTTTTCATTAAGGAAGAATTTGGAAGCCAGTTCCATCATTTCTTTGCTTTGACCTATTCTGATTTTCACGGTCGCATCAACTTTAACATTAATGTACTCGGCATTTGGAACATAGTCTGTTGTCTTAACATCAACTGAAAACATTTTTAATGATAGTTTATCCAGTCTTTCCAAATAAGGAATACATAAGCCTGCTTTTCCTATTAAAATTCGTGGCTTACGGAATCCAGAGATCATATAGGCAGTATCAGGTGGTGCTTTGACATAACTGGTTAGAACTAAAATAAGACAAATAATAATAACAATTACAATTATTCCGAAAATAATATACTTCATTCTATATATCTCCTTTCATTTATGCTTTAATTCTAACTGTTAAGAAAAAGCAAATAAATCAATAAAAAAGCGAAATATACTTTGTTATTTCGCTACTTTTGGTCTTTATTTTTAACTGCCTGATATTTTTCGCTGTCAATCTTGCCGTCTGCCAGCATTCTTTCCAGCCATAGTTGTAATGTCTCGACAGCTATGGAGATTTTTTCCAATTCATTTTGAATAAAAACGAAGTCTTCCATCTCGTCATCATTAATTCGGCCATCCACTGAAATTTCAATCAGCCGTTCTTTTTGTTTGGCTAAAACATTCAATGAAGCCAGCATTTCAATCACAATTTGTGACAGTTCCTTAATTTTAATGGAAGGAACATATTGCTGTCCGATAGGACATTGATGGGCGCAATAATAGTTACATAATTCCGGTCGTTTATACTTTTCAGCCATCAGCAAAACTTCATCAGGGTGAGCTAAACATTTTTCATTTTCTATTTTTTCAATTCGGTCGCTGCCGACATATTCAAGAAGCTCGCTGGCTGCTTCCCGGGACAACTGCAAGTTTTCACGAATTTGCTGATAGATGTTCTTATTTTCCTTTGTTGATACACGCGCCATAGCTATATCCTCCTAAATATCGAAACCTTTCTCATTATAGCACAATAATCACTAGTTAGATTTTTGTGATACTGTTATTAGACAGTTATTTCATTTGATATTCAGCCAAGTCCACTCGGTAATCGGTAACAACTATGCCCTCTTTTTGAAGAAGTTCTTTTTGTTTTTCAATACCCCCGAAAGCATATTTTTGAGCCAATTGCCCATTTCGGTTAACAACCTTATAACAAGGATACAGATAAGGATCACTGTTGCCGTGGATAATATTACCGACGATTCTTGCCAGCTTCTTATTTCCCAAATCAGATGCAATTTGACCGTAAGTTACAACCTTTCCTTGCGGAATGTTTTTCAAATACTGAAAGACTTCATCCTTTAACATCACTTTCTCCTTTATTTAAAACAAATAATATGCTACGCATTTCATCAATGGCAGCAAAAGTAGCGATTAGACATACAGCACCGGCGCTGTATTTTAATTCAACAGCCTTTAGTGTCAAAGGCAAAATGAATAATATAATACCGGTAATTCTATTCATCATTGAATGAATCGCGACAAAGCTTTTATGAATAATAAAGCCTAATCCAACATTAATCATTTTAATTATACCGATAAATCCAATCCAGCAAACCAGCCAAATATCCATATTCAGCAACGCTCGTAACTTAATAACACAAACTGCAAAGAAAACACAATCAGCAACCGTATCAAATTTAGAGCCGAATTCACTGACAGTATTTGTCATTCTAGCTAAAAATCCATCAAGCATATCCGATATTCCAGCTAAAAGATACAGTACAATAAAAGGAAGTGACAGACTTTCACAAAACAATAAAGCCAAACTAAAGACAATTCTTAATCCTGTTATTACATTTGCCATTATTACTCCTTTTTTTATACTAAGATAATTACCTGTTTATTAATCAAATAATTAGGATCTTGCTACTTTTAAGATCATATCAGGCAAAACTACATTTCGACCATAATGATATTTTTCGGTTTGCTCGTCTGTTCGGCCTACCAATGCGGTTTTAATAGCCGAATTGTCAGATACTACCAAAAGGGCAACCGTATCTACCTCTAACAAATCAGCCATAAGATAAACGGCAGCTGTCTCCATTTCAATCAGATCAGTACCGAATTTTTTGATTTCCTCCAAATGATAATACTCGGCTGAAATTGAAGCGGTACAAAAGACTGACGCCTTCTTTAATTGATAAGAATTGGCTTCAGCAATTTTTGCCACCTTATCGATAAATGCCATATCGGGTTCAACCCTTTCAAAAGGGACAAAATCCTTGATTGAATCTTTTAAATAGGTATGAGCATAACCACCTGCAATCGAATAAGATGGTGTGCACAAATCACCTAGTTCATATTCTTGTTTTAAGGCCCCGACTGCGCCTGCAAAAATCATTTTATCAAACGACAACTCAGCGCATATTGCCACATGATCAATTAAATTGCAGTCCGATGATGATACCTTAATCCATGCGATCTTCAACTCATCCTGTTGAAGCAAGTATCCTGTGGTGTAAGAGCCTTCCTTTAAAACTGTAACCTTGCAATAGCTATCCATTCCCAATTTAAACGGTGTGTAACTTGGAGCAACTACTAAAGCATCATAGTGAATACTTTTATCCAAACCGAAAACATGATATGCCAAATTATCTGTATTATACTGATGTAATTTTTCCATTATTTCAATCATTCTTTTTTTCATTTTCTTTACCTTCTTTCCGTTTGGGTAAATACCTTTTTGCGATCGGGGTCAAAGCATATCCCTCTTTTTGAGTTTTTAAATATTTATTGTCTATATTTGTATTGGTTTACAGTATTAGAAAAATACTCCTAGCTTCCTCAATTTTTTTGTAACAAAGTTATGGTCTCCACATGAGATGTTTGAGGAAACATATCAAATGGAACAACTCTTTTTATCCGATACTGTTTAGACAATACTTTGATATTCTTGGCTAAAGTAGCCGGATTGCAGGAAATATAGATAATATTATCAATGTTACTTGTTGATAAGGCCTCCAAAAGCTGTTCATCTATTCCTTTTCTTGGCGGGTCAACAACTAATGTATCCACCTTGTTTTTACTAATTATGGACTTTAATTGGCTGGTAGCATCACCAAGTTTAAAACTGACATTATCAATGTTATTCAACTTGCAATTTAATTTGGCTGATTTAATTGCCGATGCATCTAGGTCTATTCCAATTACCCTCTCTGCCTTCTCGCTTAAATACATTGAGATAGCCCCTATTCCGCAATAAGCCTCAAAAATCAATTTTTGTTTTCCTTTTATTAAATCTTTTACCGTATTATAGATATTAGCAGCGGTATACTGGTTTAACTGAAAGAAAGCATTCGGCAATAATTGAAATTGGTATTTATCAAGCTCAAAAGAGATATAACTACTGCCAAATAACAGTGTTAATTCATCAGGCATTAGATTAACTGGATTTTTCATAACATTAACCCCCTGATACAGAGATGATAAATTATCTAGTTTTGCCAGCTGCTCAATTACATTTGTTTCAATCTCATCATTACCGGTAACTAAAACAACCTGAAAACTATTATTAAACCCTCTGATGATCAGCTGCCTGAAGCCTTTTTTGTCTTTCTGATTATAAAGTTTACAATTATTCTGATTTAAAACCCCTAGAATGTCTTTTCTTAATTTTTCCAGTTTGGTTGAGTGTAAATAACATTTATCAATCGTTTGAAAGATATTGCTTTCAGGCTGATATAATCCATTATCCAGTTTCCCTTTATTATCTAAAAATGGAATATTGCATTTATTGCGATAGCATAAATCTTTACTGCTTTTAACAGTCGGCTCAATATTTCCCTGATAACCACAATACTTACTTAATGATTCCTTTAAAATCTGCCTTTTTATTTCCAGCTGATAATCATAGCTGCAATGCATTAAATTGCAGCCGCCGCACTTATGATAAACAGGACAAATCGGTTCAACTCGATTATTACTTTCAACAATAATCTCTTTTATTTTAGCCTTACTGTAATACTTTTCCTCTTGGGTGATTTCGATATCGCAAACCTCACCATTAATAGCGCCATCAACAAATATGGCCTTTTTGTTAAGATAAGCAATTCCTTCGCCGTTAATACCCATTCTTTTTACTTTTACTTTCATAACATACTCCAAAAAAATAGTAGATAAATACATCTACTATTTTAACCTTTTATCACACTTTGTAGCAATAAAACTACCAGAGCTTTGAATTAATTGGACCAAAATAACAAGTACAACTACTGATAAAATCATAACTAAATAACGATAACGATAGTAACCATAGTTAATTGCGATTTTTCCTAATCCGCCTCCGCCGATAGTTCCACTCATCGCCTGATAAGACAGAATAGTTGTTATTGCCGTAGTCAAATTGTTTATTAAGGAAGGCAATGCTTCCGGCAAAATTACCTTGACAATAATCTGCAAAGGACTGGCCCCCATTGATTGAGCCATTTCAATAATGTCATTTTCAACCTCAAGCAAGGAAGTTTCAACCAGTCTGGCGATAAACGGAAAGGCAGCGATAACTAAAGGAACAATTGATGCCACAGTTCCTACAGCTGTACCGATTATAAATCTGGTTAACGGTATCACAACTACCATCAAGATTAAAAACGGAACCGACCTTAAAATATTAATCAATAAATCCAATACTCGTAACAAGTATTTGTTTATCGGCATAATGTTATCTTCTCGACCGACAACCAGTAAAATTCCTAACGGCAGACCGATAACAACCGCAAAGAAGGTTGCTAAAAAAGTGGAATATACCGTTTCCCATAAAGCAAAGGGAAACTCAGAAAGAAATATCTGTAAATCATCAATCATTGAAATTCACCTCTCTGGCAATCAAGCCGTTGGAATTTAGATATTCCAAAACCTTCTGCATCTGCTGTTTATCATCGACCGTCAAAAGCATCGAACCATATAATTTCCCGCCGATACTCTTAGTCGAAGCATAAGATATACTGGCTAAAACCCCGGTTTGTTGACTCATTAAGGCAATGATTGGCTTTTCAGTTACCTGCTGTCCGTCAAAGACGATACGAATCATCTTTTTGTTACTAGAAATTGAGGCAATATCGTCAAATCCTTCAGGGAAAACCAGTTTTTTAGCTGCCATTGTTTTAGGATTTGAGAAAACCTCATTCACTTCGCCAAACTCCGCAACCAATCCATCTGACAGGATAGCTACTTTATTACAAATCTTCTCTACCACACTCATTTGATGGGTAATCATAATAATCGTAATATTCAGCTTTTGGTTAATCTGTTTTAAGAGTTGCAAAATCGATGAGGTGGTTTGAGGATCCAAAGCACTGGTTGGCTCATCGCATAACAAGACCTTAGGGTCAGTTGCCAATGCTCTGGCAATGGCAACTCGCTGTTTTTGACCACCGGACAATTGAGATGGATAACTGTCTAATTTGTCAGATAAATCCACCATTGCCAAAAGGCTTTTAGCCTTATCGATACAATACTGTTTATCGTATTTGCCGATCTGCAATGGAAACAGAACATTTTGCAAAGCAGTCTTTTGTTGCAGCAGGTTGAAGCTTTGAAAGATCATCGATATTTCTTTTCTTTTTGCCCGCAACTGCTTCTCATCCAGTTTGGTTAAGTCCTCACCGTCAATTTCAATAGTTCCACCGGTCGGCTTTTCCAAAAGGTTAATACATCTGACTAATGTACTTTTACCGGCACCGGAAAGTCCGATAATACCATATATGTCACCTTGATCAATGGAAAGACTGACATCCTTTAATGCAACAACATCGTTATTGTATGTTTTAGCCAGATTACTTATTTTGATCATAAATCTTATCTAAGCTTGTTTGTTTACCACCGTATAATCCCATTGGTTCAACATGGATTGCTCCAACTGAAACAATGTGAGTATTATTATTTGCATTGAAATCATCAAGATATGGTAAATGCTGGAAGTAATTAGCTAATACTGTTCCATCTTCAACCACTGTATTAGGAATGATATAGTCATTATATTCCATAATTTCTAATGTAATATTCTTTTGAGCTAAGATATCCTTAGCAATACTTAATATTTCGCCGTGAGGTGTTGGTGAACAAGCAACTGTAATAGTCTGGTTTGCTAAAGCACTGTAATCAATTGTGCTGTCATAACCGTCAGTTAAGTTTTCAACGGTAGATACAACCGAACCAGCATACTTAGTGTCAATGTAATCCTTAACCTGTTGACTGTTTAATGCAGCAAGTAATGCCAATACTAACGGATTATCCTCATTTCCTTCTTTAACTGCCAAAATATTTGCATAATAACTGCCTTCACCTTCGATTAATAATGAATCATTTACCGGGTTCAATCCAGCATTGATAGCGTAGTTAGAATTGATAATAGCATAATCAACATCTTTTAAATAGTTTGGAATCTGAGCTGCTTCAATTTCCTTAAATTCAATACCATAAGGATTTTCAACAATATCATTAATAGTTGCGGTAATTGTCGCATCATCCTTTAATTTGATAAAACCGTTCTTTTCTAACAATAATAAAGCTCTTGCTTCATTTGTTGTATCGTTTGGAACAGCAATTGTAATAGTATCCTTAGTTGAAGAACAACCAATAAGTGAAAATAAAATAGTAACTAGTAATAAAAATGATATAATTCTTTTCATAAATAAATCTCCTTCTCTTTCATCATTCATTTTTAAGCAAAAACAGTAACTTCCTTTCGCATTCGCAATGAATGATAATTCGCCTTAATCAGTTTTTCAAGTGATGTGCTCATATCAAATCCCCCTTAATGAAAAAACGGCCCATCCAATAAGCCGTTTTATTAAATATAATTTTGCTTGATTGGACGCTTATTTCAAAACAAAAGATACACACATGTGCATTGGCATTGACATAACGCTGTCCATCATTGTTGCACAAACTACTGTATCAATCATCTTGCGTCCTCCTTATGAAAGTATTTTACAACCATACTGAAATAATTTCAACCCAAAATTTTATTTATTTCATATTTACATCAATTTGATTAAACGGTATTTCAAATCCATTATCCTTCATACTGTTCAATATTAATAATCTCAATTCTCTTTCAATTGACCATTGGTTAAGCGCCTTAACTCTTCCATTGATATAAATATCAATACTGCTGTCATTTAATTTGCTGATACCTTGAACAACCGGTTTGTTAACAAACTTTTCTTTGTTATCAAGATAATACTTATCTAACACTTCCTTTAACAACGCAATAATCTGATTGGTATCATCTTTGTAACTTGTCGGAATGGTAAGTTCAAACAAAGAATAACTGTTAGTATAATTAACCACTGTATTGATCTGACCATTAGGGATGATGATTTTTTTACCTTTACTGTCAAGATAAGTTACACGCATCGCAATCGAAGTGACAAAACCCTCATAATCGTTGATTTTAACATAGTCACCGACAGAATACTGTTTCTCAAATAGCAGCAATATTCCGGTAATGACATCCTTAATCAAACTTTGAGCGCCGAGGGATACAATCATTGCCCCAACTCCGGCAGTAACTAAGATATTATTGATTGCTGATCCATAACCGAGAATGTTCATCACAATCAAGAAAGCAATAAAATAAACGACATAACGACAAACGCTTCTTGTCATTGTCATCGATGTGACAATGGTCTTGCTTTTTTCTTTATCTTCCATCGTATTGGCTCTGTCGATGGTTTTCTTCGTATGAGCCGAGATTTTCGACATAATGAACTTGGCACAAACAAAGATTAAAATAATCAGTACAAGTTTGACTAAGATTTCGGGTAATACGGTTTTAAAATCTTCAAATAAATTAACTAAATAATCTTTCATATTAATCCAAATACTTCTCTGCCAATAATTCTTTTACTTCTTTGGTAATACCCAAATAGTTTTCAAGATAATTATCAAAATTACCGTATAATTGGTTTACATGATCAATATAGGCCTGTAAATAAGGCTGCAAAGCATAGTGAGCATAGCCTTCAATTGATTCAGTCCATTCCTTATTAGGATGTAAACACTGATTAGAATATAAGTAATCTTCTAATAAAGTATCGTCATCAACATCTAATGCTTTTAAAACTAAATACGAACCAACCCCGCAGCGGTCTTTACCGAAAGCGCAATGCCACAAAATACCTTGCTGATTGTTGATTACTTCATTTAAAAACTTTTTATACATTAATGTCGAATGTTCTTCAGCCATTTTCAAATAACAATGAATCATTCCCTGCTTTGCCACTTGAGGATCGACCTTCGACAGCTCCCAAAACTTTTGCAGTTTTTCACTTTCTTCATCATGAGTCAATCCGACAATTAAATCCGGAAAAATCGCATTATCGACAAAGCGCTGATCCCTAATAATCGGGTCAGCTTTTTCAGTCATCTCCCTGCTCTCACGAAAATCAACGATTGTTCTGACATTATATTTGTCATACAAAAGCTCTAAATCACTTGCGGAAGCATCAAACAACTGAGCCGAACGAATCAGTTTTCCTTCCTTAATTCTCTTGCCGTTTTTATTGATGATTCCACCTAAATCTCTGGCATTTCTTAATGTTTCGGTTTCTATTCTGGTTGAGTGCATTTTATTGTATCCTCCTTTTCACTTTCATAAACAATTAACGGTACATATATCTCATCATCACAATATCCTGCATGAGTGGAATATAACGGATAATCACCGTAAATAAGGGTATATTTATCGACAGCAATCGCTAAATAATCTCCGATTGCTTCACTAAACATTTCATGGGGTTTTCCCGGCCCAAATAATTGGTTCTGTATTATCTCTTCTTTAGTAAGCAAGACAAACCACTTACCAAACAACCGGTTGAAAGTATCTTTAAATTCTAACTTGTATTGCGGTTTTACTTTAAAACTACAAGCTCGAGTTTCAATGGAAGTTGTTCTTTCCAACATCTTTGTCAGCATTGGATAATCCTGTAAATAGATGTCTTCGACCACCTGATGACCATGATCAGCTACAACAATGACAACGCTGTTAGACAGTTTAGCGCATAACTGCTGCACTTTCTGATTTCTTTGTTTAATCAAAGCAACGGCTTCTTCACTGTCTGGACCGTACTTATGCATTGTTGTATCAGGCTCACAATCATATACATAAATGAACTTCTTGCCGCTTTTTTGAGTTAAATCAAAAACGATATCCATCATATTGTCGATAGATTGATATGGCTTATCACCAAAGGGCGAAACTTCCCAACTTTGATAACCGTTTGCTTTTATTTGATCACTAAGACAGCTGACTTCAATTTCATTAAAATGTTGAGCGAATTCATTTGATACAGCACCGCTTTCCTTTTCCTTACCTAAAAATAATGTAATGGTTTGGTCGATATTAGCCAGATAACAATTCCAGCCCAACCACAAATGTTCACTAGGATTAAGACCGGTTCTGACTGAAGTTGTTGCCGCAGTTGTAGTTGCCGGAAATACCGAGGTTAACTCAGCAATCTGATGTTCGATAAAGAAATCACTTTCAGCAAGATTTCTCTTGATTATTCTTGAACCCATGCCGTCAAACAAAAACAGAATAACATTTTCAGGCTGAGAAGACTGTAATATTTCATCGATTTTTTCAAGACTGTCATGCTTGTAACTTAACCCAAAATATTTTTGGATTGAACAGGCCAGATTAGTTAAACAATGTGAATAGTCGTTTTTTACGATCATAGTTTTGCGATTTCTCCTTTGTGTTATTGCATTATACCATTTTTGCCATTTGAAAAAAAGATACGACACCACCTATATAATAACTCTCTTAAAACAGCGTATTCTCCCTTACAGAAGAAGTACGCTGTTTTAATTTTTCCAGTGTTTTTTATTATTGGCTGTTAGCCTTTTATTCCACCACGAGCAACACCGTTAACGATGTACTTTCTGGCAAAGATAAATAAGATAATCATTGGTAAGACAGCAACCGTAGCTGCAGCCAATTGAAGCTGCTGATTGCTTCCGGCATCAGTCATAAAGACAGATAAAGCCAAAGGAATAGTACGATTAGCATCTGAGGTAATAGTCAACGATGTCCATAAATAACTATTCCAAGATGCAATTGTATTTAACAGTAAGATAGTAACTAATGACGGCTTAGCAATAGGCACCATTACTCGCCACAAGTATTTCCAGTTGCTTGCTCCATCAATTCTGGCACTGTAATAAAGAGAATCAGAGATAGTATCGAAGAAGCTCTTTAAGATATATGTGTAGAAAATTGAGGTAGTAAACGGAATAATCAGTACCGCTAAGGTGTTGATTAAATGCAATTTCGATACCGTTGTATAGTTGGTGATTACCAGCATTTCAAAAGGTACCATCATAAAACTTAACAAGCAGGCAAACAAGAATTCTCTACCTTTAAACTTTAATCTTGAGAAAGCAAAGGCCGCACAAATAGTTGTAAAAGAATTGATGGCAACCGAAATAACGGTTACAAGCACGGAATTCTTAAAATAAGTAAACATTGGGGCAGCTTTAAATGCCGCAACAAAGTTTTCAAAGTTTAACCAATTGCTCGGTACCCAAACCGGCGGATAAGAAGCATACTCAGCTGATGTTTTCAATGTAGTAGCAATCATCCAATAGAAAGGGAAAATCATTATAAGTGCTCCGACTGTCAGCACAAGGTAAGTTAATATTCTTCCTATATTAATCTTTTTCATATTATTCCCCCCCTGCTAATTATTGGCCTTTTTCTGAACAAATCTTTGTAACATCGTAAAGACAAAGATTATGCCGAATAATAGGATTGAAGCAGCTGCCGCAACTCCTAACTTCTTATTGGTGTAGAAGGCATTTTTAATATAATATACAAATGTGAACAAATTTCTGCCGGTTACGCCAGCTTCGCCACGCCAGAACGGAATAACATCATTATAAACTTTAAAAGCTGAAATCATATTGACTATCAAGGTCAAAAAGATAGTCGGCGAAAGAAGCGGCAAAGTAATACGAGTAAACATTTTTAAGTTATCGGCTCCATCGACTTTTGCGGCTGTATAATACATCGGGTCGATATTCTGCAAACCGGATAATAATAAGATGATTGTAAACGGCATCATATTCCAGATACCGAAAATAACGATTACCCAGATATTATACGGTGCTTCACCAGCGGTTGCTCCCAGCCAGTTTATCGGCTCTACTCCGAATAAACCCAAAAACCAGTTAATTACACCGATATCATAGTTAAACATATATTTCCAAACCAGTCCGACCGCAATTGCCGAAGTTACCATAGGTAAAAAATAGGCGGTTTGGAAAAGCGCAATTCCCTTAATCTTCTGATTAAGCAAAACCGCTACAATAATTGATAGAACTGTTGCGATAGGAACAACCGTAAATACATAAGTAAAGGTAGTTTTTATCGCATTCATAAATAAAGGATCATTCAATACTTTGATGTAGTTGGCAAAACCCCAGCCGTTATATGCCCCTGATAAACGATAACCTTCTTTAAAAGACATAATAACGACATTAATGATCGGGTAAATTGTGAAGATAACTAAACCAATCGCAAATGGCAATAAGTAAATAAGCGGTTCCCATTTTCGATTGAAAATATTATTTTCACTCCTTTTGGTATTCTTTTTGACTTTAGCCATTAAATTCTCGCTCCGGTTTGTTGATCGAATAAGAAGATACCCTTATTTCTCAGCTTAATATCAACCTTATCGCCAACCTTAAATGAATAGTCACTGCTTAAATAAACTCTTATTTCGTCATTACCGACTTTTACAAAAGCCAATTCTTCTTTACCCATTGTATATCTTTGAACAATGGTTGCGGTCATATCCGAAGTAGTCTGATTTAAAGAAATAGCCTCCGGTCTGATACCCAGCACAACCTTTTGTCCCGGTTTAACATTAGGATTTTCCAGATTAATTACATCGCCAGTTTCCAAAAGGAAATCACCATTATCATTTATTACACCGGTAAGTTTATTAATCGGCGGATTGCCCAAGAATGAAGCCACGAATTCATTATCAGGATCATCATATAATTGTTGAGGAGTATCTAACTGCTGTAACTGTCCGTCTTTCATTAAGACGATCATATCAGAAATAGACATCGCTTCTTCCTGGTCGTGAGTAACAAAGATTGTCGTAACTTTTGTTTCCTGCTGAATTCTTCTGATTTCTTCACGCATTTCAAGTCTTAATCTAGCATCAAGATTACTTAAAGGTTCATCCAACAACAGCAAACGAGGCTGTTTAATTAAGGCACGAGCAATAGCAACACGCTGCTGTTGACCGCCGGATAATTCTTTTGGTTTACGGTTCAGGTATTCATCGACATGGACTAATTTTGCCATTTCTTTGGCTTTTTGCCATCTTTCCTGCTTGCTGACCTTCTTTATTTCCAAAGGGAAAGCAATGTTTTCCAAAACAGTCATATGTGGATATAGAGCATAATTCTGGAATACTAGTCCTACCCCTCTGTCTTGAGGCGGTAAATCCGTAACATCATCGTCGTCAAAATAAATTCGGCCTTCAGTAGCCGGCAAAATACCCGACAACATATTAAGCAAGGTACTTTTACCACACCCGGATGGCCCAAGCAAAACGACTAACTGTCCATCTTCAAAGGTCATTGTAAAGTTATCAACTGCCGTAACCGTATCAAACTTCTTAGTTAAATTCTCTAATCTTACTCGCATAAAATATCTATCTCCTTGTTTTCTATTATATAACAGCTAAAAGGCGAAATAAAGCAAAAGGAAAGAACATTTTTCGGCATTGTCTTTCCTTTACATCAGAAAAAAAGGGGCTGTAAAAAAATAAAAATTTAGGAAACTATGTAGAGGCTTGCAG
>JBJFHD010000071.1:0-14109 GCA_051893335.1 Erysipelotrichaceae bacterium
TTTTATTTAAGGTTTTTGTTGTATAATTGTTATATTAAAAGGAGAATTAATTATGGTTGGAGTTTTGTTAATGAGCCATGGAAAAATGGCTGAAGGAATGCTGGATTCTTGTAAATTATTTTTCGGGGAAGATATTCCGCAAATAAAGGCTTTATGCTTATGTGAGGGCGATAACCCTGAGTTGTTTGATGACAGAATTAGAGAAGCATGTGAAGAAATTGATGATGGATCCGGAGTAATTGCATTATGCGATTTATTGGGAGGAACACCGTCAAATAGAAGCGTATTTTGTCTTAACGAAAATTTACAGGTAATAACAGGAATGAATTTTACTATTTTATTAGAAGTGTTAGCTACTAGAATGAATGTTGAAAAATTGTCAGAATTTGACATAGATGGTTTAATTGAAGTTGGAAAAGACGGAATAGTAGATCTAAACAAAAAATTTGCAAAAAGATTAAATAAAGAGGGATAATTCAATTCTTATCTATGCTTACACAAAGATGAGTATATTTGAATAGGATATACTTAATTAAGCTGTGAAACGATTCACAGCTTTTTTATTGAAATAAATTATTGATTTTTCGGATGACGAAGAAAATGAAAAAATAAACTAAATAACGTAAATATAATGAGTAGCAAATAACACATATATATTATTTAATTTTTGACGGTTGTGAATTTAATTGCAACAGTTTATATATTACATTCAGTACAATTAATTGCGGCAGATTTTTCGAATTAAATCACTTAGCCTGGAGAAAAACAGTAAATGATAGAGATTAAGGAGATGAACAAGTCGTTAGTAATTGTTTTAATAGTAGAAACTATTATTTTGTGGATTGACAGCCGGAAGCAGAGTTGATAATAATATGATTATCAAAGTCTAATCTATGCCTGTCACATAGATATTTACGTCAAATGTTGTTAATGATATGTTATAGTAGGTACATAATAGATTGTTGCTAGAAGCATAGTAAGTATCTTGGTTGATTGAAAAAATCAATCCGGTTAACAAATTATAGGGATTATGACTTTGGCAAAAGGTTTAAAAGGAGAAAAAATATGATTATTAGTCCGTCAATAGCATCTAGTGATGTATTGCATATAGCAGATGAAGTCGATTTTGCCGAAAAGTATTTCGATGATATTCATATTGATATTGAAGATGGCGTTGTTGTAAAGGGCATCACTTTTGGTATGAAGATGGCTAAGGGAATAGTTAATCGAACAAGAAAAAAGACCTCTTTGCATTTGGAGGTTCTTCATCCATTAGACTATTTAGACGATTTAATTGAAATCAAACCGGATATTGTATTTGTGCAAATAGATTGTTTGGAGTGCCCTGAAGAAGTGATAGATAAGTTCATTGAGGCGAAATTAAATGTCGGATTAGCTCTTACAAATAGGGATATGGATAAAGACCATTCAATACTTCTTGACAAAGTCCAACAAATCTTGGTTTTGACGGCTTTTTGGGACGACCCCCAACAGCAGTTTCAAAAAACTTTGTTGGATTATGGTTTGGATTTGGCAAAAAAGTATAATCTAAAATTATGGCTTGATGGCGGAATTAATTATCAAATATATCAACAGTTTTTGACTACTGATGTATATGCTGTAGTAATGGGTAGAGCGATATTCTCGGATAAAAATGCAGCAATAAAGAATTATGTAATTAAATAAAAATATATTTACTAAAAAAGATAATTTTGGTCTTTATAATTAAAACTATCCACGATATAAAAACTGATTAAAAACGAAGGTTTTAATCCTATCAGTATTGTAATATGTAGTGAAATAGAAGATTCGCCAGAATATGTAAATGCATTAATGAAGGTAATAACAATTGCTAAGAATCCTGAGTTTTTAAATGCAGTTAAAAAAGCACAAAGTGCTTCAGATATAGTAAAATTATTTTAATAGGAGAATAAGGAAAATGAGTTTAGATTTTTATGCAGATTACAGTGATTGGGCAAAAGAGTTGTTTAAGGTAGAAAAACCAATAATCGCAATGTGTCACCTATTGCCGCTGCCGTCAGATCCGTATTATGACGAAGAAGGCGGCTTAAAGAAGGTGGTCGAAAGAGCAAGAAAAGATGTTATAGCTTTACAAAACGGTGGAGTAGACGGCATTATGTTTTCAAATGAGTATTCATTGCCTTATCTAACAACAGTAGAGCCGATAACAATCGGAGCCATGGCCTATGTAATCGGTAGATTAAAAGATGAAGTAATCAAAGTGCCGTATGGAGTTAACTGTCTGTGGGATCCGATAGCATCTTTGGACTTAGCAAAAGCAGTAGAGGGTAAATTTATCAGAGAGATAATATCAGGAGTATATGCTTCGGATTTCGGATTGTGGAATACCGATCCGGGAAAGACAGCCCGTCACAGGCATTCAATCGGAGCAGATGACATCAAGATGTTATACAACATCGTACCGGAAGCAGCGAAGTATCTGAATGACAGAGAGATCGCTTCAATAGCTAAAACAACAGAATTTAATTGTAAACCGGATGCGATATGCGTATCGGGATTAACGGCAGGAAGTGAGACGGATACGCAAGTATTAACTATGGTGAAGAAGTCATTGAAGAAAACACCGGTATTCTGTAATACAGGGTGCAATAAGGACAATATAGTTAGACAGTTGAGTGTATCAGACGGAGCGGTATGTGCGACAACATTTAAAGTGGATGGTAAATTTGAAAATCCTGTTGATGAAAACAGGGTAAGAGAGTTTATGGATGTTGTTAAACAATTCAGAAAAACGTTATAAATTAGATACTGCGTAAATCAAGATTTAATTACTTAGGTTTACGCAGTTTTTTCAATTCAATTATTCTACAAAAAAAGTTATGTAATTGTGTTATCTTTCATTATTTTACGATTATTAAACTGAGAAGCAAAAATTGAAGTAACTATATTTGGTTTTATTAATAGTCCATCTTTGACATCAATTATTTTTATTCCGTCAATTTTTTTTGTTTTCTCTGTTTTAACTAAATATATTTTGGGGCAAGCATTTTTGGCCTGTATAAGTAGATTTACTCAGTGATATCCTTTACTCATCTGTGTATGGTTTCTTTCTTTTTGAAAAAATGATTGTTCAAAGTTTACAAGTTCTCGTTCTCGGCTTTTAATAATAATGACAGGTTGTAGACTTCAGAACAGTTTTTGGAATTAAAAATATTGATGTTTGAATCGTTGACAAAACAGTTTAAACGATAAAGAATTGTGTTTCGATGGTAATGAAGCTTTGCTGCGGTTTTATCTACATTCATTCCGCAGTCAAAAAACTCGATTATGGTTCTAGTTATCTCCTTATGACTATTTAAGTAATCAATTAAATCTGAAGAAGCATTAAGTATTGCATCACGCATCTTTTTGTTTCCGGATAACATCAGTATTGGAATTTGGAATTCATCCCAACGGAAAATATATTGGTCTTTCTTGATTATTCTACCATAGCTAATAGCTGATAGAGCTAGATTTAGAGAAGTATTATAGTTGAAGATTGAGTTGCAAACATAGCCGACTCCCATTATTGGCTTACGAGATACGATAGAAGCAAAATTGTCATATAATTCTTCTAAATTTAAGATGGTATTTTTCTTGATTTCATATAGAAGGACATAAGTTTCTTTTGTTAAATTGAAGAATATGGAATTATCAATAAATTTTTTCGTATTAGCATAAATATAGTTTTTAAAACTTTGCAAGTCATATTCACTCAAGTTTCCGTCATCAAGGAAATTATCTGAATAATCAAAAGCAATTATGTAGCGGGGAATGGATAAATCTATATCTAAAATATTAGCGTTTTTTTGACACAGAAGGTATTTTTCTTCGTTTATATCTTCAATTAAATCTCTGCCGAAATCTCTTATTGACCGTTCTTTGAGGGAATCGGTAAAAAACTGTTTGTCATAATCGATAGATAAATGAATATACTGGTTCATAATTGAAGAGATATATGGGGAAAGATTTTCTTGATCGGAGAATTTAACAAAGCTGATGACGGTATCGTCGCTTTTTACTGTCACATACAAATGAATTATGCGATTGTTAGCATTCAAGAAATAAATATTATCTTTAAGTAATGAATTGATGATTTCGCTTGAAAGATCGTTGTTGATTCCATTGTTATTTCCATAGATAAAATGACCGTTTATGTCGAAGACATCAATATTACAATCGACCATATTGGATAATTGGTTTACTATCATTCTTGCATCTTGTTTGTTCATTATTCGACCTCCATTGTATTTTTATATAAATAATTATATAAAAAGGTGGCAATAAAAATCAAAAATTAGAAAAGTTTGTATCTTTATACAAAAAACCGAAATAAAGCACTGTTATTTATGTATTTTCAAATATTGGTTGTAGAAAAATAAAAACCTATAATAAAAATATAAAAAATGATGGCTTATTTCTATTTTAAAAAATGAAAAAGAAAGGAGGAATTGACAATGAAGATTGTAGTTGCATGTGGGTCAGGAGTTGCTACCAGTACAGTAATTGCATCGAAAGTTGCACAACTGTTAAAAAATAACGGCATTACTGCTGATATTATTCAATGCACTATTCACGAAGTTGCTTCAAACCAAGCCGGAGCATCACTGATTATTTCTTCAATGCCGGGATTAAAAGTATCATCCAGCGTACCTGTATTAGTTGCTTTCCCGTATATTACAGGAATTGGAGAAGAAGAGTTAGATAAAAAAATCCTGGATATTTTGAAGGGATAAGGATCAATAACAATAGAAATAAGTTATGAATTATAAAAAGGAGATTATATGGATTTTATTTTAAATGTATTTAACTACATCTCATCATTAGGATCTACAATTATGGTTCCTATTATGTTCTTCTTGGTTGCTCTGTGCTTTGGCCAAGGTTTCCAAAAATCATTTAAGATTGGATTAACAATCGGTATCGGATTTATCGGCTTGAACCTGGTCATCAACTTGTTCTGGTCGCACTTAACACCTATTGCGGATGCATTGTTGGAAAAATTTGGTCTAGATATGCAGTATGCTGATGCAGGATGGATGGTCGGATCTGCTATTGGATTTGCTTCTCCGGTAGGGACATTCATTATTCCATTTATTCTTTTAGTTAACATTATCTTATTGGCAACAAATTTGACCAAAACATTAGACGTTGATATTTGGAATTTCTGGCATTTCTGCTTCTATGGTGGAGTTGTTTATAAGTTAACCGGCAGTGTTGTATGGGGCTATGTTACTGCGGCTGTAATTGCTGCTATCTCATTAAAGATTGCTGATATCGGAGCAAAGTATATCGAAAACGAAATGGGTGTTCCTGGTATTTCTGTTCCACAGTGTTTTGCAGCTTCAACTGTTCCTTTAGGCTTAGCTTTAGATAAGCTCTATTCTGTTATTCCTGGTTTGAAGAATGTTAATGTAAATCCGGAAAAAATTTCAGAAAAAATAGGTATCTTTGGTGAACCTGCAACTATCGGCTTCATTTTAGGCGTATTTTTAAGTGTTATCTGTGGATTTGATCTTCAACAAATTCTCAGCAATGGTTTAGGTTTAGCTGCTCTGTTATTCTTGATGCCGAGAATGGTTAAAGTATTAATGGAAGGATTAATGCCGCTTTCAGAAGCTGCTAAGAAGTTTATGAGTAAGCACTTCAAAGGAAAAGACTTCTATATCGGTTTGGACAGTGCTATTACATTAGCAAATCCAACCACAATCGTGGCTTCGGTTATCTTGGTTCCAATTACACTGCTTGTTGCTTTATTACCGTTTAATAAGGTTTTACCTGGGGCTGATTTATCTGCAGCTGCCTACTATGTTTGTATGTTCTCAATCATTCATAAAGGCGATTTAGTTAAAACGGTTATATCGGGAACAATATTATTGGTAATAGTATATTTCTTTATGACAATTTTCGGGCCTCAAATCAACGAGTTAGCAATTGCAGCAGGTTATGTATCTGATTCATCATTGATGATTTCTACTGGAGTAAATCCACTTGCCGGACCATTCTTATGTTTGGCTAAGTACCTTGGGGCAATTGGACCATGGTTAATTGTTATTGTCGGAGTATTGGTATTTGCTGCTTTACATATTTACGACAAAAAGAAAAACGGATAATTTTATTAAATTATAATTAATGAAAAGGCGATTGGGGGTTATCCCCCCAATCGCTAGAGTAGGGAGTATCGAATGAAAAACAAAATTGAACAAAATATTAAAGATTTGGTTCTGCTACAAGGCTTATCCGGACATGAGCAATTGGTATCTAAGTGTATGCAACAAAAGTTCGCTTCATTAGAACTGAATAGTGAAGTTGATACTTTAGGAAATACAATCGCAAAAATTGAAGGAACAAGTCCTGAAAGGACCATCTTGGTAACCGCCCATATGGACTCATTGGGATTGATGGTAAAAAATATAACAGAAGATGGATTTATTAAGTTTGAGAGAGTAGGCGGTATTCCAGAAAAAACATTACCATCATTAAAAGTATCAATTAAAACGAAGTATGATACTTATATTACAGGGGTTATAGGTGTAAAATCACATCATTTAACTTCACAGGAAGACAAATATAAAGTTGATAAATATCAAGAATTGTATATTGATATCGGTTGTGATAGCAGTCAACAGGTTAAAGAATTAGGTATTCAAATCGGCAGTCCAATCGTTTACCAACCTAGTTTTGAAAAACTATACGGTGATCGAATAACCGGAACTTCATTTGATAATCGATTGGCTTGCGCTGCATTGGTTGAGTTAGCTGAAAGATTAAAGAATAATCCGGCCAAATCAACTGTTTATTTAGCTGGCACAGTACAGGAAGAATTAACGATACGTGGGGCGGTTACAGCAGCAACTAAATGTAAACCAAACTTAATTATTTGTTTAGATATCACTATGGAAGGATCTACTCCTGATTTGAAAGGAGTAAATTCGATTAAGTTAGGCGATGGACCGGCTATAACTTTATATAACTTCCATGGGCGTGGGACACTAAATGGGACAATGGCTCATCCTGCTGCAGTCAGATTATTTGAAAAGGCAGCAGATGAATTAAATATAGAATTACAAAGAGTCGCAATGGTTGGCGGATTGACGGAATTGGCTTATATGCAAGTTGTTAATGACGGAATCGCCGGAATTGATGTTGATATCCCTTGTCGTTACACTCATTCACAGGTAGAATTAGCTGATTTAAATGATGTTGTTTCGACAATTGATTTGGTTGAAAAAGCTATCAGATTGTTTGATAAAGATTTTTCATTAGAGAGGTAAAATGGAAATAGTTGAAACATTGAATGTCAATCAAAAAGAATTCTTTGATTACATAGAAGAAGCCTTGAAACAGGATTTGAAGAATCAAAGGTTAGATACTATGGTAACAGAGAATATGACATATCAAAAAAGAATGAGAAGAAATGATAAAGATAAACATGAGGAAATGATGGATGTTTATATTGAGAAATTTGACCGTAAAGAGAATTATCAATGTCGTTTCGCTTTGAACAATATTGAATACACTATTGGCTATAAAATCAATAAATCAACATTAGATACTATTGAAGTAGTGTATAAAGAAGAATATCAAAGAAAAAATAAATTGCCGAAACTACTGAACTTTATTTTGCCTCACAAAGTTGTGAAGAATAGCAAAAGTAGAATGAGGGCAACTTTGAAAATGATTGAGAAGAATATCATTGCGAACAGAAAGGGCAACGATGAGTGATATGAATTTGTTAGAAAATCATTTTTACTGTAATAGGGTCTTCAAAGACCGCAATCAATTGTTTCAGTTTGCTTTTCAACAATTATTTGCTGAAGGATATGTCAAAGAAACATATTTACAAGCATTATCAGTCAGGGAAAAAGAGTATCCGACCGGGATTGAGACAGCGTTCAATTTTGCCATGCCTCATGCTGAATTGGAAAATGTTAATGAGAGTACCTTTATGGTATTTACATTAAAAGAACCGGTGAGCTTTAATAGTATGGTTCAGCCTGAAAAATCAATCGATGTAACGGTAGTCATTTTGTTGGTTTTAAAAGAAAAAAGCGAGCATCTTTCTTTTTTGACAAAAGTGATGGCAATTTTTCAGAAAGATAAAGAAGTAGAAGCTATTTTGAAGAAAGATGAAAAAAGCCAATATGAGTTTTTTAAAAGTCAGTTTGCGATAGAAGAAAATGTATAAAGGAAGAAAAATAAGAACTCCGTATTTTGGAGTTAATCCCAAATCGTATATCTATGGTGATGATGTAGTTCAATTAGCAATAGGCTGTGATAAATTAGCTGAAAAATATGACTTGGATATCTTTTTTACAGCTCAACTTGTTGATTTGCCTTTAATTGTTAAGAAAACCAAAAGATTAATCGTCACGGCTCAAGCAATGGACCCTATTGTGCCAGGGCGGGGTATGGGTAAAATATTACCAGACGCCTTGAAAAGGGCAGGGGTTATGGCGGTAACATTGAATCACTGTGAAAATCCTTTGACCGTATCTCAGTTGTCCAAAGCAATTGAGATTGCTGACCAAATGGGATTTGTTACCCAGGTATGCGCTAATTCTTTGAAAGATGCAAAGGCAATAGCGCAAATGGAACCAAATATAATTATTTGTGAACAGGACAGTAGGATTGCTTCTGGCAGTATTGCCGGTGATGACTATATGATTGAAACCACTTTGGCAATTAAACAAATTAATCCCGCTATTCTTGTAAGTCAGGCTGGTAGTGTTAATACTGCGGAAGATGTTTATAACATTTTGTGTCGTGGCTCGGACGGAACCGGCGGAACAAGCAACATAATGCTTGCCGAAAACCGGATTGAAAAGGTCGAAGAAATGCTTCAAGGCCTAGTCAAATATAGAAACGAGAGAAAAAATGAGTGTTTACAGTGAAAAAATAACAGTAGTTTCCAATGGCCAAAGAGTCAGTTATCATGAAATTACTACTCAAGTTGCTGAAGCCGTTAAAAAAAGCAATATCCAACAGGGAATAGTTGTGGTAACAACTATTCATACAACTTGTTCCGTATTTTTTGAAGAAATGGTTCACGATCGTAACTGGTATGGTGATGAATACCTGCAAGTAGACTTGAATGAATTGATGGAAAAACTTATACCTACTTGTACCACTGAAGGAATGTACCATTATCCTGGTCCGTTGCATGGAAAATTTGCCGAAGAAGAAATCAAAGACGATAAAACTAGAAGTTTGAATACAGATGCTCATTTACGGGCAACTTTAATTGGTAACAGTATTACTTTGCCTGTTATTGATAACAAAGCAGTAACCGGAAGATTTGGTTATATCTATTTTGTTGATTGGGATCGAAAAGTCAAAAGAGAAAGACAAATATACATACAGATAATAGGAGAATAAGGAAAATGAGTTTAGATTTTTATGCAGATTACAGTGATTGGGCAAAAGAGTTGTTTAAGGTAGAAAAACCAATAATCGCAATGTGTCACCTATTGCCGCTGCCGTCAGATCCGTATTATGACGAAGAAGGCGGCTTAAAGAAGGTGGTCGAAAGAGCAAGAAAAGATGTTATAGCTTTACAAAACGGTGGAGTAGACGGCATTATGTTTTCAAATGAGTATTCATTGCCTTATCTAACAACAGTAGAGCCGATAACAATCGGAGCCATGGCCTATGTAATCGGTAGATTAAAAGATGAAGTAATCAAAGTGCCGTATGGAGTTAACTGTCTGTGGGATCCGATAGCATCTTTGGACTTAGCAAAAGCAGTAGAGGGTAAATTTATCAGAGAGATAATATCAGGAGTATATGCTTCGGATTTCGGATTGTGGAATACCGATCCGGGAAAGACAGCCCGTCACAGGCATTCAATCGGAGCAGATGACATCAAGATGTTATACAACATCGTACCGGAAGCAGCGAAGTATCTGAATGACAGAGAGATCGCTTCAATAGCTAAAACAACAGAATTTAATTGTAAACCGGATGCGATATGCGTATCGGGATTAACGGCAGGAAGTGAGACGGATACGCAAGTATTAACTATGGTGAAGAAGTCATTGAAGAAAACACCGGTATTCTGTAATACAGGGTGCAATAAGGACAATATAGTTAGACAGTTGAGTGTATCAGACGGAGCGGTATGTGCGACAACATTTAAAGTGGATGGTAAATTTGAAAATCCTGTTGATGAAAACAGGGTAAGAGAGTTTATGGATGTTGTTAAACAATTCAGAAAAACGTTATAAGAGCAGCTTAGGCTGCTTTCTTTGAATAATGATTTAATATTAAACCATTTTTTGAAACTTTAAAAAATAATAAAAGAATATAATACTATTATCATAATGAAATTAACTAATATCCTTCTTAAATAAGTCTGTAAGTAGCGACAGACTTATTTTTTTATTCATTATTAAATCATTTTTTGGGAATGTTCTCGCTAAAATATACTTATAATTAATAATAGAAAAGAGGTAGGGACAATATGAGAAAGAGATTAGTGTATAGAATTGATGATGTCGGATATACTCAGGCTTATGATATGGGCATCAAAAAAGTAATCGAAAGCGGTATTGGATGCAGTGCCGATGTTATGTTTGACAGCATGGATTGCGTTGAGATTCTGAAGTGGTTAAAAGAAAGACCTTGGATTTCAATTGGCTGGCACCGTCATTTATGGGAGAGACCTGTTTGTGATCCTAGCGAAGTAAAATCTATGGTAGATGAAGAAGGCAGATTTAAGTGGAGACATCGTAAAACAAAACTGATGAGCGAAGCTACTTATGAAGATTGCTATAAGGAATTTGATGCTCAAATGCAATTATGCTACAGCATTTTAGGCAAATATCCTGATGTTGCTACTGCCAGAAACACAGGTATGGAAATTGATCGGGCTTATATGGACATTCTTGACAAGTATAATATTGCTCACGGTGTTTTCTCAACAACACCTGATCACCGTCATCAAATGGTTGCCGATGATAAATATAAGCATTTGAACTATATTTCGGTAAATATCCAACCTGATCCATCAATCGGATTTGATTTAGCACATTTCAAAGAGTATAATCCGTTAGAAAAAATGATGAATTTACAGTGGACTGATAAGGAAGAAATCTATTTCTATGGTTTCCATCCGGGATATTGTGATGATTATATCATGGCAGAATCAAGCTGCAATCTGCACAGATGCAAAGAATTGCAGGCAGCATTAAGTGATGAATATCGTAACTGGATTATTGATAATCAAATCGAATTAATCAATCAAAGAGATGCGATTTATGGAACTGATGAATTACAAAGCCATTTCAAAGAAATTAATTCACCATTATGGATTGGCAATATGAAAAAGGAGAAATAATTTGAAGGGCATTTTGTTATTAAGTCACGGTAATATGGCTAAAGGAATGTTACAGTCTTCTTCAGTCTTTTTCGGAGAAGAACTGCAGCAGGTCGCAGCACTAGATTTTCAAATTACAGATGATGCCGATTTATTTGAACAAAAAATCGGCGAGGCAATTGTTTCGGTTGACAGCGGCGAAGGAGTTGTGGTTTTAACTGATTTGTTTGCCGGCACACCGGCTCATAAAACTACCGGTTACGTTTCAGAAGGAGTGGTTGATGTAATTTGTGGTATGAATCTTCCTCTGTTTTTGGAGCTGCTTAATGCCAGAGAGAATGAGGCTGTCGATATAAATGAATTGATTGATGTTGCTAAGAAATCAATTTGTCAATGGAAGATTGCCAAAAAAATCCAGGAAAGTGATGATGATTTTTTCTAGACAGAACAAGTGTTCTGTCTTTCTTTTTTCATAAATTGACTTGATAATTTATCTTTTTGTGAAAAATTAATTCAACTTTATTCAACTAAACTATTATTGTAAAAATTAAATTGCTTTTTAATGGGAGGATAAAATATGATAGTTCAGCTTAGAATTGATGAACGCTTAATTCATGGGCAGATTACAACAGCCTGGTCACGTTTTTTAGATGTCAGCCGTATTGTGGTAGCTAGTGATAAATTAGCTAATGACGAGTTGACTACTCAAACCTTATTGATGAGTGCACCTGCAGGAAAGAAGGTTGCGGTAAGAAGTATCGAAAACACTATTAAATTACTTTCCGATCCAAGAATTGATACTGTAAAAGTATTGCTGATTGTTGATAATCCTAAGGATGCCGTAACACTGGTTAAGGCTTTGAATATTAAGGAAGTAAATGTTGCTAATTATGTTAAGAAGAAATCAAAAGATAAGGTTCAGATAACAAGAGGTTGTGCTTCTGATGCCGAAGATTTGGTTTACTTCAAAGAATTGGCTCAAATCAGTGAGCACTGTTTTTCACAGTTAATTCCGTCTAATCCATCAGAAGATTTTGCGGCAATCGTTGCAAAATTATAATAAAAAAGGAGAATATTTATTATGGGAAATGCATTATTGATTGCATTCTGTTACTTGTTGTGGCAAGTTGCCGATAACTGGGCAGGATGGCAAACATTCACAAGACCATTGGTTTTGTGTACTTTAACCGGCTTGATGTGCGGTGATGTTACTACCGGTGTTATCTTAGGCGCAGAACTTGAAGCAGTATACATGGGTGTATCTGCTATCGGTGGTGAAACACCTAGTAACTATCAGGCAGCATCAGTATTGTGTGTTGGTTTCGTAGTATTATCTAATGCTTCAATGGAAGTTGGTCTATCATTGGCTATTACTGTTGGTACATTAATTAATGCTTTAAAGCCATTCACTCAGGCAATTGCTTTAGCTCTTCATCCTTGGTTCATGAAGATAGCTGAAACAGGAAACGTTAAGAAGTTCAGAATTGCTATGTGGATTCAGGTTATATTTGTGTCTCAATTATTGAACACTGTAGCTGTATTCTTAGTAGCACTTGGCGGCGAATTAGGTTTACAGACATTAATTGCTGCTTGTCCTGATTGGTTATTAAACGGCTTAAATGCTTCTGCTAACGTTCTGGTAGTAGTCGGCTTATGTTTAACAACACAGGCAATTTGGAACGGTACAACTACTGTTATGTATGTAATCTTAGGATTTGTAGCTGTTAAATATTTGAATTTACCAGTATTACCAATTGCATTAATCGGTGTGGTAATTGCTTATGCACACTTCCAGACAAGATATACAATTGCACAGAGTAAACCGTTAGCCTCTACGGCACAAAGCGGACAGGAAGGAGACGATTTCTATGATTAAGGCACCAGCAATTACACCTGAAGAGAGAAAAATGTTGAACAAAGCATATTACTTCTCATTAGGAACTAATATGGCAAGTTCAAAAGTATCACAACAGTCTAAGTGTTTCGCTATGGCAATGTATCCTGGTATTGATATGTTCTATGACGATCCTGAAGATAAGAAAAAGGCATTCTATCGTCATGCCGGTGAATTCTTCAATACTCACCAGGTATTCTTAGGATTGCTAGTTGGTATCGCTCTGGCTATGGAAAAGCAACAGGCTTCTCATCCTGAGGAAGATATCACAGATACAATTTCAACATTAAAGGCTTCATTAATGGGACCTACAGCAGGTATCGGAGACAGTTTCTTCTTCAACTGTTTCAGAGTTATCATCGCTGGTTTATGTATCGGTATCGCTTCTAGCGGTAACATTCTTGGCGTTCTGTTATTCGTTCTACTATATGGCGGAACATTATTGGTAGTTAAGTATTTATTCCTTACTGCTGGTTACCGTTATGGAACTTCTATCATTTCAGAAGCATTCAAGACTGGCGTTATCCCTCTAATTACAGAGGCAGCTGGTATCCTTGGTGCTATCATGGTCGGCGTTCTTGTTGCTCAAAACGTTAAGATTAATATCATATTAGTGCCAACATTCGGTGACGCTACTGTTAATATTCAGGGAATGCTTGATACAATTATGCCTGGTTTACTATCATTAGTATTATGGGGTTGGGCATTTGCTAAGACTCAAAAGGGCTGGTCTCCTACAAAGTTAATCTTTGTTATCATGGGTGGCTGTATCGTATTAGCTTTCTTCGGAATCTTATAAAATATCAAACCGAAAAACAACTATTAAGGGGCTGTAAAAAAATAAAAATTTAGGAAACTATGTAGAGGCTTGCAGCCT
>JBJFHD010000072.1:0-14107 GCA_051893335.1 Erysipelotrichaceae bacterium
GAGCTTTTTCGGTCAAGTCAAGATGAATTGTCGCAACTTGAATCATCTTGACTTTTGATACTTCGGCATAGATCGAATGTCGTCTATATAATCATGAATCTTTTGTATATCTTCATTATTTAGGTCTAGTTTCATTTTTAAATATTCCTTGAACATTTTTTCATAGCAAGCGTCATACCCATTATCCAACGTTTCTGGAAGTACAAACACAATGGGCGGCACATCAAAGATATGGCATAATTCTCTAATTGTTTCTAATTTTAAATTCTTAGTTGCCCCACTTTCATATTTTTGAATTGAAGAAGTATTTACCCCCAGCATAATTCCCAATTCTGATTGAGTAAATTTCTTTTCATTACGCAATTTTTTGATAACTTCTCCTGTTTCCATTTTAACGCCTCCCGCTTAATATGTACAACTATAGGATAATCTCCGTAATATACAAAGTAAAGAGAACATTTGTTCTCATAAAAAAATTACGTATTCTATATTGTCAATTGGAAATTATCTTAATATAATAAATTCGTATTCACAAAAGAGATCATGACAACTAAAAAATTAGTTGTTATGTGCAATATTACTAATATCGCATATAAAATTCTAGTTGTTATGTCAATATACAAATAATGGAAACTATAGTAAAATAATATCGTAAACAAAAATTAAACATGGTGACCGACGCCGAAATGTGGAGAAAGGCAATAAGATGAATATTATTGTACAGTTAAAAAAACAGATCGAAATTGGAAAGACATTAGTTCTTGAAAATGGAACTACCGTAAAGCCGGAGGATGCAAATAAGCCTTTAATGAAAGAATACTTAGCCGGTCTTAAGAGTGGGAAAATCACGCCTGATATTTCCTTCAATGATTATTGTGAAAATAACAAGGGTGAGCTTCTTACAGTTCAGGAAATTCTTGATTTCATCGAAGGCACTGATTGCGAAGAATAACGGGCAGCTACAGATCACTCGCTTTTGAGTGATCGTGCCTGTGTGACTGAGAGGCTAAAGGTTGTGGCAAAGCCCGACTCATATATGAGAGGAAGGTGGCCGGTAAAATTCCGGAGGGCGAGGGCTCGCAGGTTCGAATCCTGCCACAGGCATTTATTAATTGAGGAAAGGGGTGAATATATGACTAACACAAATTTATTAAAATCAAAAATGGCAGCAGTTGGTGATGTTGATTTCGTAAAATGTTTGGCTGAAGTGTTAGATGTTTCACGTACAACAGCATCAAAAAAGCTGGCAGGAGAAAATGATTTTACATCATCAGAAATTACAACATTGACTTTTAAATATGAACTTTCTTCAGATGATATAAGAAATATTTTTATAGGGGCTGAAAAAAATTGAAAGTAGTTGAATGTGCAAAACTTCTCGGAAAGTCACCACAATTCGTAAGGGTGGGGTTGCAAAGAGGGATTTTACCATTTGGTTATGCAATAAAAATGTCCAGCGTTTGGACATATCATATCTCAGAAGCAAAAGTTATGGAATATTTGGGAGGTGAGAAAAATTAAATTATTTCAGCATCAAATTGATGCATTAGAGCAGACAAAAGGTAAGGACCATGTAGCTTACTACCTAGATATGGGCCTAGGGAAAACTTTCGTTGGTTCTGAAAAGATGATGCAGCTTGGTGCAAAAGTTAATCTTGTAATCTGCCAGAAATCCAAAATTGATGATTGGGTAGAGCATTTTGAAAAGCATTATAATATGATGGTTTATAATTTGACAAAGAAAAAAGATATGGAAACATTCATCTTTGAAAATGATTATAGACCTATTGACGGATGTGTTGGTGTTATAAATTATGAACTAGCTTTTCGTAGGCCAGAATTAAAGATGCTTGAGGATTTCACTTTAATGCTTGATGAAAGCTCAATGATTCAAAATGAACAGGCGAAGCGATCGAAGTTCATTTTGAAGCTGCAACCAAAGAATGTGATTCTTCTTTCTGGTACCCCAACTGGCGGTAAGTATGAAAAGCTTTGGAGTCAATGCCATTTACTTGACTGGCCAATATCCAAAAAAACTTATTGGAATCAATTCATTGATACGGAAATAATGGACTTTAATGGTTTTCCAATAAAGATAGTTAAAGGATATAAAAATGTTGAAAGGTTAAAAGATAAGCTTCGACAGCATGGGGCAGTGTTCATGAAATCAGACGAAGTTTTTGATTTACCACAACAGGTCGATACCACAATTAAGGTGAGTACGACAAAAGAATACAGAAAATTTAGAAAAGAGTCAATCATCAGCCTCAATACATATAAAAATCAATTTATTGAATGGAAAGACGATAGTGATTTTTATGGTAAGGATGTTACGCCTCACATCGAGCTTGTGGGAGATACAACACTCACGAAGATGTTATATGAACGTCAATTGTGCGGACAATATAACAAAGACAAACTTAATGCGTTTCGTGATTTACTTGAGTCTACAAATGATCGGTTGATTGTGTTTTACAACTTCAACGATGAATTAAGAGAGTTGGAGGGTGTATGCGGCGCACTCGATAGGCCGATGTCAATCGTTAACGGTCAAATTAAAGATCTGACGAGGTATGAATACTGTGATGACACAATCACGTTCATTCAATATCAAGCCGGGGCTATGGGATTGAATTTACAAAAGGCGAATAAAATCGTTTACTTTACTCCGCCGTTATCATCGGAACTATTTGAGCAATCAAAGAAACGTATTCACCGTATTGGTCAAGAAAAGACTTGTTTCTATTATTATCTCACATGCAGAGGTAGCATTGAAGAAAAAATCTATGCGACTCTTGCAATGAGAAAGGATTATACGGAAAGGTTATTTGAAAATGAAAGTAATTAAAAATATTTATATTGCATTAAGTATAGCCTTCATTGTATGGGTTTTAGCGAGCTGGGGAAATATCGTAGCACATAATACTACAGACTGTCAATATTGGAAATACAATGCATTTGTATTGCTTACGGAATTGGGGTGATCTAAGTTGGCAGCTGAGAAAAATTTCGAGAACCATGTAAAAACATATCTGAAAGAACAAAAAGCCTGGTTCATTAAGTATTGGGCAGGAGCTCAATTTACAAAATCAGGCATACCTGACATTCTGGCGTGCATAAATGGTTATTTCGTTGGAATTGAAGTAAAAGCTCCTAATGGTAAACCTAGTGATTTACAGATATATAACATAAATAGCATTAATCGCAAAGGTGGATATGCAGTTATTTTATATCCAAAAGATTTTGGTTTATTTAAGGAATTAACTAATTGCTTAAATAATCATGATAAAAAAGGTGCTAGAAAATTAGTACATATTATTAACAACGAAGAAAGGAGAAATAAGGTTGGATAATAAGGATTATTTCATTAAGTCATTAATGAAAACAAACCGTGAAGGTATGGAAGATTTATTAGCTTATTTAGAAACTAATGGTTTTTATAAAACTCCATCCTCAGGCGGTTATCACCTTTGTAAAGAGGGAGGATTGCTGGAGCATACAGTAAATGTTATGAAAACAGCAGAAAAAATCGGAGTATCTTTACTTGGTGGTGAAGAATACAACAAAATCCATGATTCAGTTGTGATCGCAGCAGCATTACATGATTTAGGAAAATGTGGTGATTTTGATAAACCTAATTATGTGGAAAATATCTTATCAACAGGAAAGCAGTCACAAAGTAAACCATATAAAACAAATCCTGATTTGCTTTATATTGACCATGAGATTCGTTCAATTAAAATCGCAGCAATGTTCATCGATCTGAGTGAGGAAGAAGAATATGCAATCCTCTACCATAATGGTTTATATGGAAATTTGAAATATGCAATCAAAGGTAATGAAACACCGCTTTATATGATTATTCACTGGGCTGATATGTGGGCCAGCAGAGTAATAGAAAAGGAGGATTAACGAAATGAAATGTCCATATATTGAAAAAATATGTCCAGAACTTAATGCAAAGCCGTGTACTACATGTATGACTGAGGAAATTAATTATCTGAGGAAGAAAGTTGTAGACATGGCGCAAAGAAACAATGCTAAAGCCGGTTCTATCATGATTACAAAGGATGAATTAATTACAGCACAAGCTGAAGCATTGGCAAGATTGTCTTTAGCAAATCCTGCTTTATTTATTATTGCTGATGAATTATCTAAAGCCTCTGCATTAACTGCTGCAATATTATTCGATAAAAAGGAGGAAAAAAATGAAAATATTTGAAAAACCGGAAGAGGCAATTATTCCGTTACAACCATTCGAATTTAAAGAAACAGGTTTGACAATTGCTATATCCGGAGAACTTGCAAAGGATGTAGATAATATCTGTATTTATTTCAAAGACAATAAAAAGGAGGATAAATAAATGGGAGCAGTTGAAGGTTACCAGTACGGCGATAAAGTAATTGATTCAGTTACTGGTTATGTTGGAAAAGTTACGGCGAAATGCGATTATTATTGCAAAAAGCCACGACAATATTTAGTCGAATCTATCGACAGTACGGGTAGACCGTGTGAATTTTGGGTTGAGTCAACTAGATTAAGATTATTTAAGGAGGATTAGATATGAGTACTATTTATGAAGATGTTGCTTTATTAAAAGAGCAAATGGCGCAGGTACAAGCTGATATTGCGAGTTTAAGCGGAAATATCCCGGATGTAAATGACTTACTGTCAAAAGCCACCACCAATATTACGAACGAAGATTTGGATGATTGGATTGGTGAAATTTTCGTAGGTTATGGTAATGACTGTACAAATAAACCGGCAGGTGCCGGAAACGGGTATTTTATCAATATCCCACACAGTTTACAACAGTATAAATCATCGTACAACAAACAGTATTGGATTGAGAGAACAAACAATCGTGTTTGGACAAGAATGCAGGAAAACAGTGAATTTTCTGACTGGGTCATGATTGGAGGAAAAGAATCTGTGACCGGATCCGCAAAAATAACCAACGAAACATTTAACGGTAAAACAGTTTACTGTAAGACTATTAATACTGGTAGTCTTCCAAATACTGCACTTAAAGAAATTGCGAGCGGCCTTACACCTTCAGAAATTACTGTAACTAAAATTACAGGCGTGGTATACGGCGAAGGTGATTCACTTCCTATTCCTAACCCGCACCCAACCCTAGCAAATGCTATTTCTTGCTATTTAAGAAGTGACGGAAAAATTTGTATTGGCACAGGTAAAGACAGAACTGCTTTGAGTGGATTTGTCCAGATTTATTATACAAACAATTAACGGGGGGTTAAACAATGGCGATTGGAGTTTTAATTTTAGGAGAAAGCGGAAGTGGAAAAAGCTACTCTATGCGTAACCTGTCACCAGATGAGGTGAAAGTTATCAGCGTGGAAAAGCCTATCCTTCCATTTAAAAATCATTTTGATGTGACACGTACGAATGACGTGGAAAGAATCGTTAAGGAACTGAAAGAGACAGATAAAAAAATCGCGGTAATCGACGATTTCCAGTATATCCTTGGACTTGCGGCAATGCGACGGTCACTCGAAAAAGGATGGGATAAATTCTCAGAAATGCAGTTTGATTATTTTACTGTATTGGACGCACTTAAAACGTTGCCTGATGACATGATCGTGTATTTCATGAGTCACACTGAAACAGACGAAAACGGCAACATGAAAATCAAGACGATTGGAAAAGCACTCGATAAGTATATCACTATTGAGGGAATGTTTATGATCGTACTTGGGACAAAGGTGTCTGACGGTAAATATTATTTTACCACTCAAAACAGCGGAAAAGATACGGTAAAATCACCGGCCGGTATGTTCCCATCATATGCAATCGACAACGACTTAAAATACGTCGATGAAAAAATCAGAAACTATTACGAAATCGGTGAATTTTTGACCGATGAGGAAATGAAAGAAATCGACGATATCGCAAAGCGAGACGATATCCCTATTAATGATGGAAAGAAAAAACGAGGTAGAAGAAGTGCGAAAAAAGAAGAGCCTGCAGAAACATCTGCGGAAGAAAAGAAAGAAGAAACAGAGCGAATCTCTGAAAAAGCTGGAGCTGGGGGAACAGATTCAGAAGGGAATCCAGGCCGGACTAAACGCGGTAGAAGAAAAAAGACCGACAACACCACCTCTGATGAGTCCACAGAATCTGTGGTTGATGAACAGATTCATGGGGAAGATGTAGAGGAAGAATCCTTTCGAGGAGAGGATGAAGCAGCTGACGGAGGAAGCGTGGAGAGTGTTCCACGAACAAGAAAACGCAAGAAAAAATCGCGTGAAGAAGTAGCTGCAGAAAATGAGCAGAATATCGTGAATGCAAACGTTGATGAATCAGGCGAAAAAGACGAAATTCCATATGATGAAGCTGAAGAGCCTGAAGTTGAAAAATTACCTCGTCGTAGTCGTAAAGACAGAAGTCAGGAAGAAGCTATGACTCCACCAGAAGAACCAGAAGAACAAGAAAAACCTAGAAGACGTAGAAGAAGAGCATAGTATAAGGAGGAATTAATAAATGGATTTTACAAAATTTGATCAGCAGGTAGATACTGAAAAATTGGCAGCAGATGCGGCAGAAGCTGCGAAAAACGGGGGTAGTTATTCTGTCATCCCTGATGGAGAATATATTGTTGGAATTGACAAGATGGAAATCGGAGAAACCAAAGACGGCCGTCCAATGTTCAAAGTACAATTCAGAATTCTTGAAGGTGAATATAAGAAATCGTGCCTTTTCATGAACAGAGTAATTTTTGGTACTAAAAATGATGCTGGCATGATCGGTTCGGTGACCACATTCCTTTCTAAATTAGAAGCTGTCGATGAAAATGGTGATGCTTTCGATTGTAGTTTCCATTCATATAGCCAGCTGAATGATTTAGTAATGGATATCATGGAAGCAGTTGAAGCCGATGAATTGAGTTATCTGGTAGACTATGCTGAAAAAGCATTCAACAACGTGTCAATTAAAGAAGTGTTTGAAGGTTAAACAGGAATAAGTACGGGGTTTATAATACCCCGTACGGTATTATAAGGATGAATTAATTTGCTCAATTTTTATGATTTTGAGGTTACAAAATATGATTGGTTAGTTGTCATTATTAATCCAATCGAAAAAACCGAAAATGTTATAGCTAATGACAAAAAGAAACTTGAAGAATATTTTTATTCCCACGAAAAAGAAATATGGATAGGTTACAATAATCGCCGTTACGATCAGTATATTATGAAAGCAATTCTTTTGGGTATGAACCCAAAAGAGGTTAATGATTGGATAATCACACAAAATAAACCAGGTTGGCAGTTTAGCAGTTTATTCAATAAAATCAAAATGATTAATTTTGATACAATGCTGAAAACTGACACAGGACTTAAAACCCTTGAAGCTTTCCTTGGGAATGATATTAAAGAGACTGAAGTGCCATTTGATATTGACAGAAAATTGACCACGAAAGAAATCAACCAAATGATTTTTTATTGCCGTCATGACGTTGAGCAAACCATTGAAGTATTTCTAGAAAGAAAAGCCGAATTTGATGCTGCAATGGGATTGGTGAAAATTTTCAAATTACCTTTAGAATATATGGGTAAAACAGGAGCCCAAAGAGTGGCGAAGATTCTCGGTGGTAGAGGCAAAAAATTCGATGATGAGTTTGAATTTCCTATAGTAGATACTCTGCGATTAAAGAAATACAGATCGGTGGCGGAGTGGTACAGAAATCCAGAAAACCATGATTATAAAAAGAAACAGAAAGTTATTATTGCAGGAGTAGAGCACACTCTTGCTTGGGGCGGCATTCACGGAGCGCTTAAAAAGTATTATGGCGAAGGTATTTATTTAATGGCAGATGTTACCGCCTATTACCCATCATTACAAGAACGGTATAAGTTTGGTTATCGCAATATGGCAAACCCAGAAAACTTTGAAAAGATTCATGGTGAAAATTTAAGGATGAAAGCCACAGGAGATAAGATTGCAAGACTTCCTTATAAGATTGCAGACAATGCAATATCTGGTCAATTAAAAGATCAATATTCACCTCTTTATGACCCGCGGGAAAATAATGCTATTTGTGTAAATGGGCAATTATTACTTGTGGATTTAATAGAAAAATTAGAGCCACATATAGAATTGCTTATACAATCAAATACTGATGGTATTCTGATTAAACTTAAATCAATAGATGATTATGAGTTAATAGACGACATTGTTTGGGAGTGGGAAAAACGAACAGGCATGCGAATGGGGTTTGATATTTATACGAAAGTATTCCAAAAAGATGTTAATAACTATTTGCTTGTAAATCCTGAAGGTAAAACAAAAACAAAAGGGGCATATACCAAGTCTCTTAGTAGAGTAGATAATGATCTTCCAATCATTAATAAAGCCATGGTCGATTTCATGGTCCATAGTATACCAGTTGAAAAGACTATCGCTGAATGTGATGAGTTAATCATGTTCCAAAAGGTAGTAAAGCTTAGTGGTAAATATGATTACGTCGAGCATAATGGGACGAAATATTCTTATAAATGCTACAGAGTTTTTGCAAGTGAATCAAGAAGTGACCGCCAAATATTAAAGTGCAAACATTTCACAAGAGAGGCTGACAAAAAAGATAAATTTGCGAATACTCCAGATCATTGCTTTATTGATAACTCAAATATTAATGGAAAGAAAATACCTTTAAAATTAGACAAACAATGGTATGTCAATCTTGCAAAAGAGAGACTAAGACAATATGGGGTGGTGGTATAAAGATGGCTGCATTTGATGATTTATCTGGAAAGGAGTTCGGCATATGGGAAGTACTTGAATTTGACCATATGAAGTGGAATGGCAAAAATCACAAGCATGGTATGAGTTATTATAAATGCCAATGTAAAGCATGTGGTGCTATCAGAATAAAAGATAGGGCGACTTTGATACAGGGTAGATGCTCTTTCCATCGTGGGTGTGAGGCAATGTGAACACACTTGAGGGGGTATTTTATGACCGGAAAAGACTATGCGATAAGCAGATTGGAAATGGAAGAGGAAAAACTGATTAAAAAATTTTGTCCTGAAGATTTTGGTATACATACAAAAGAATCAGTAGAGTGTCAACGCAAGGCGCAAGATATTTTTCCTGGCGTATGTAAAAGATGTTGGGAAAGTGAGGTGATCAAATGAATAGGGCACAGAGAAGAAAATCCGGTGTAGTGACAAAGAATCCTGTGTATACGTTGAATGTAAGTCAGATTAAAAAAATAAAAGATGATGCCGCAAATGAGGCAATGATAAAAGCCTTTATTTTAATGATGGGGTTATCGTTAAATGCCCTTAGAGATGAATTTGATTGGGGTGCAGTTAGATTAAGTAGATTTTCAGATAAAGTACTTGATCTATTAGATTCCTTAAATAAAGGATACATTACTTTTGACGATTGTCTCAATATGATTAAAAAAGAAACAGGAATAGACTTTATAAAGGCGGCAGGTGAAAAAGGTGTCATTATTTAAGGGTTATGTGCCAACAAAAAATAAACAATGTCTTATACCATTTAAAAATAAATCTTCATCAAAATTATGGTCGTATGAGCAAGTAAAAAATTTACAGGAATATGCTGGGATTATTGCTGATGATGTAATTCTCATTGATGTGGATGATTATGAACAATCTGAAATTTTAATGGACATTGTTGAAGATTTGCAATGTAATTGCCGGGTTTATGAAACGACTAGAGGTAAACATTTTTTATTTAAAAATACAGATCAGTCAGGTGAAGTTATTGTAGAAAAAGGCGGCACAAAGAAAACTCTTGCTTGTGGGATTACTGCTGATATAAAGGTTGGCTGTAAAAATTCCTATTCGATATTAAAAATTGGAGGAAAACCCAGGGAAATTATTTATGATATTTTTGATGATGAAGAATATGAAATTATTCCAAAGTGGTTATTTCCGGTTAATACCAAAATAAAATTTTTAGATATGGAAGCTGGGGATGGCCGAAATCAAGCATTATTTACATATATTTTAACCTTGCAATCTAATGATTTTTCAGTGAATGAAGCGAGAACAACATTGAAAATTATCAATAAATATGTTCTTAAGAATCCGTTAACTGATGAAGAATTAGAAACATTATCGCGTGATGATGCTTTTAAAAAACCAACGTTTTTTAAAAAAGGCCAATTTTTATATGATGATTTTGCTATTTATATGAAAAACAATAATCACATTATAAAAATAAACGATCAACTTCACATTTATAAAAATGGGATTTATGTTGACGGTTATAAAGAGATTGAAAGCCAAATGATTAAACACATCCAAAGGTTAAATCGCGCGAAACGGCAAGAAGTGTTGAGCTATATGGAAATCATGGATATTGAAAATCTAGAAATGAGTCATGCAAATTATATTGCATTTAAAAATGGTATTTATAATATTGAGACTGATACACTCGAGCCATTTACACCGGATATTATAATAACCAATAAAATTGAGCATGACTACAATCCGGATGCATATTCAGAACTTGCAGACAAGACGCTCGATAAATTAGCTTGTCATGATAAAAATATCAGAATGCTTTTAGAAGAATGTATTGGATATTGTTTTTATAGAAGAAATGAATTACGAAAGTCTTTTATATTAACAGGTGAAAAGGAAAATGGAAAATCAACATTTTTGGCGATGATCAAAGCTTTACTTGGAAGAAAAAATATTGCATCACTTGATTTAAAAGAATTAGGGGATAGATTTAAAACGGCAGAATTATTTGGAAAGCTTGCAAATATTGGTGATGATATTGGCAGCGAATTCATTCCAAATCCAGCGGTATTCAAAAAGCTTTCTTCGGGTAACCCGATCAACGTTGAAAGAAAAGGGAAAGACCCATTTGACTTTTCAAGTTATGCCAAGCTTTTATTTTCAGCAAATAGTATACCGAGGATTAAAGATAAATCGGGCGCAGTAATTAGCCGTTTAGTGATTATTCCATTTGATGCGCGATTTTCAGCCGATGATCCAGATTTTGATCCATATATAAAATATAAATTGATTCAAGAAGAGCCGATGCAATATTTAATTAATATTGGGGTTAAAGGACTGAATCGAGTATTGAAGAATCAAAAATTTACATCATCTGAAAAAACAACGAAAGCATTACAGGAATATACTGAATATAATAATCCAATTCTTTTATTTTTTAAAGAAGATGTAAAAATTGAAAATGAACCAACTAGTACAGTATATAGAGCTTATTCTGAATTTTGCATTGAAAATAGTTTTACTCCTATGAGTAATATTGAATTCAGCAAGCAGGTGAAGAAACATTTTAATTATGAAATTGTTAATAAAACAATTAAAGGTAAAAAGTACCGTGTTTTTGTAAAGAAAGGAGAATGATATGAATAATGAAAAATTCAACAAAGTTGTTGCGCATCAATTAAGTTACTGTAAACAATTATTGTTATCTAAAGGTAAAGAATATTCTCCAGAAGATATGACACAAGATCGGTTACATCAGTTTAAAGTTGCTGCAGCCATTCAAGGTTGCAACCCAAAACAAGCTTTGGCTGGAATGATGATAAAGCATACCATTTCCATTTTTGATATGTGCCATGATGAAAATGTCGATTATGAAAAATGGGAAGAAAAAATTACCGATCATATTAATTATCTACTATTATTAAAAGCTATCATAGAGGAGGAGACAGATGAAAGATATTCAAGTGAAAGTGCTTAATCCTGAAGCTGTAGAAAACGCAGAAAAAATGATGGCTTTTACTGCCAGATTAACTCAGCGCGGGCATAAATTAAAATCAATGGAAGATGTTATTGGGTTATACGAAAAAGAGTATTCTCCGAAATTATTAAATGGATTAGCACTTTTACCTCATCCAACCGTTCAGAAATTCGGAGTTATTAATGTGGTAGTAGTTGGGGCAAGCCGTAGATTTTTAGCTCAGATCACAAGACATCAGAATGAAGTAAAATTCATGTCGGCATCATTACAATATTCTGATTATTCGGATAACGGCAGATTTTGTATTCCTTATGAGGTGACAGAAGCTGGGCCGATATTTGTAAATGCATATCTCACTGAGTGTCAGGAATCAATGAAAGATTATATGAGCATGGCAAGAGTGGCCGGAAATGATGCAGCTGGATATTTGGCACCACAAGGACTTCGAAATATTTTGGTTATATCTGCAACACCTTATCAATGGAAGCACATGATCGGACAAAGAGGATGCAGACGAAATACAAAAGAAACTCAATATGTAATGCTTAAAATTTGGGAACAGCTTTATAAATTAAGTCCTGAATTATTTGGACAAGTAACAACTGGACCTGGGTGCATGCGTAACAAATGCAATGAAGGAAAAATGTCTTGCGGTAGAGTAATCAAAAAAAATATGACACCGACAGAAATTTTAAAAGAAGATTTTCCATTATTATATGAGGAGGAAGAATAATGAATAAGTTGTATAAAAGAATTGAAATTAACTTGATTAGTCCTACGCTTGATTCAAGATTATATCCGGCATTAGATGAATCTGAATGTCGTAATATATTAAAGCAATTTGAAGGTAAAAGAATATGCAACGATGATGTCGCCAAGGCTATAGATACATTGATTGCCTATTATGCTCAAGAAGGAATACATAAGACGATTATTGACATTGATAAACGCGATAAGGCTCTTGCCACTGTAAAAGAAATGACTCTTGATGAGGTTGAGAAGGAGCTAGGTTATAAGATTAAGATTGTTAATAGGGAGGAGGAAGAATAATGAGCGGAAGAGATGGGGCATGGATTGGATGCGGATTAATAGCTGCAGCAGCAATATTAAAAACTGGTAACCCTTGGTATTCATTACTTATTATATTTGCGATGTTAGCTTATTAAAGCTGTGGTTAAATGTGAAAAAATTATGGATGGCTGTGACTCCGGATAAATATGAGTTACCTATTGCTGTAGCTGATACCGGTAAAGAATTGGCGAAAATATTAGGAGTAACTGAGTCAAATATTTGTCACCTATGGAATAGAAAAAGAAAAGGCGATAGAAGATGTAAATATTATATTTATAGAATCGAGGTAGAAGATGAAGATTAAAATAATTGATTACGGATATGAAAACCTTCCTTTCAGAGTACATGATAATGATGCCGGGGCAGATGTGTATGCATGTTTGCCTGATGGAGTTAATCTTTTTACGATCATGCCGCATGCAACTGCAAAAATTCCTTTAGGGTTTGGGTTGTGTCTGCCAGATGGACATGCTGCTTTTGTTTTTCCTAGAAGCGGATTAAGTAGTGGGGGTATTACTTGCGAATTATCTCCTATAGATGCAGGTTACCGTGGAGAGATTCATGCAATTGTACATAATGGTAGCAATGAGCCTTTTGATATTCGTAGTGGTGATCGTATAGGGCAGCTGGTAATTCTTCCTATAGTAGTTGCTGATTTTGTAACCGAGAGTGGTTCAGAAAGAGGTACTAATGCTTTTGGTAGTAGTGGGAGATAACTATGTTATTTAAAGCGCAAGTAATTGTTAGCGAAAAAGAATTAAATCAGATCACAAACTATAACACAACTAAAATAATTCCGATAATGAAATCGTTATTTGATGATTTAGAAAATGAAATTAATTGGATGAATGAGCATAAAAATGATTGCATTATTGGCTATCCTGTTGATCTGGCCTATGAAAATTATAAGAAAGATTTTGAAAATGAGTCAATTTTAGGCAAAAATTCTTTTTCAAAATTAGCAAAAAAGGAGTTGAAAATTAAAACAAAACTTGTAAGAATTGACAAAAATATACAAAATTGTTTTGTTTTATCTTGACTTTATCTTGACTTTATCTTGACTTTTGTCTTCCTATGGTGGACATTTTTGATAAAATGCACTTCTACGGCGGACAAAAGTCGAAATTTAAGTCAAGATGAAGTCTAAAAAGTCAAGATGAAATGATTTTTTTGAAAAATACCTAGTGTAAAAAACTTGCAAAAAGAAGAACATATTTACACTTTATGGAATTAGCATTGGAGATTTACTTAAAAAAAGTCAAGATAAAGTCAAGATGATTCAAGTTGCGACAATTCATCTTGACTTGACCGAAAAAGCTC
>JBJFHD010000073.1:0-13926 GCA_051893335.1 Erysipelotrichaceae bacterium
GACGAACAATTAAATCTTCGCCTTCTAAATGTTTACAGCTAACCTTTGTCAATTTAAACAACATATCATTAGTTTGACTGTCGATAACGATCTCATTAGAATCACCGTCCAACAAAGCAATATCAAATTCGACAGATGGTTTTAAGTTGTAATCAACTCTTAGACTTCTAACTTCAGAAATCATTTCAATTAATAATTCAACTTCATCATTCTTGCTTTGGTCAACTTCAATTGCTTGAGGCCATTTTGAGATACATAAGGCTTCACAATCTCTTGGCATTTCAGCATATATTCTTTCAGTAACAAAAGGTACAAATGGATGAAGCATCTTTAAAATATTCGTTAAAATCAACAGTAAAGTAGACTTGCTGGCTAAAGCTGCTTTTGGATCATCACTATTAATAGTTGATTTGGTAAGCTCGATATACCAGCTGCAGAAATCGTTCCAGACAAAGTTATATAACTGATTGCCTACCAGCGCAAACTCATATTTTTCCATATTCCGGTTAACATCTTCCAAAGTAACGTTAAACTTGGAAATAATCCAGCTGTCAATATTGTTCAAATATGATAAATCAATATCTTCAAATTTGAAACCATCCAAATTCATTAAAACGAACTTGCTGGCATTGTAAATTTTGTTGATAAAATTCCAGCTGGCTTCCATTTTCTTATTAGAATAACGCAAATCAGCCCCCGGAGTAGAATTGGTAGTCAGGAAAAATCTTAAAGCGTCAGCACCGTATTGCTTTTTAACATCTAATGGGTCAACGCCGTTTCCTAATGATTTACTCATTTTCTTACCATTTTCATCTCTGATCAAGCCATGAATCAAAACATCTTTAAATGGTCTGTCATTAGTTAAATGACGAGCCTGGAATGCCATTCGGCAAACCCAGAATAAGATAATATCATAACCGGTAACCAGACAGTCGGTAGGATAATATCTCTGCATATCATCAGTATTATCTGGCCAGCCCAAAGTTGAGAAAGGCCATAATGCGCTTGAGAACCAGGTATCCAAAACGTCTTCATCTTGAATATAATTTTCCAGATCTTTTGGATCATCCATTTCACAATAGATTTCTCCGGTTTCTTTATGATAGAATACCGGAATTCGATGACCCCACCATAATTGACGGGAAATACACCAGTCTTCGATATTTTCTAACCACTGAACAAAGGTTTTTTCAAATCTTTCCGGATAGAAATTAATCTTTGTAGCGCTATCAGCCTGATTTTTTAATACATCCTGAGCTAAAGGTTTCATCTTAACAAACCATTGTTTACTCAAATAAGGCTCAACAACAACATCAGTTCGCTCTGAATAGCCGACATTGTGAACAATTTCTTCAATATAAGCCAGATGGCCTTCGTTTTTAATTCTTTCTACCAGCTTTTCACGACACTGATAACGGTCTAAACCTTCATATTCACCGGCTAACTGATTCATTGTCGCATCCGGATTAATACATACCGGTTTTGCGAAACCGTATTTTTCTCCGATAATAAAGTCGTTAGGATCATGTGCAGGAGTACACTTCATTACACCGGTACCGAATTCAATATCAATATATTCATCGGTAATAATCGGTAAAACTTCCTGGTTAGCCGGATTGATAACATGCAAACCAACAATATCCTTATATCTTTCATCTTTTGGATTGACAACAACGCAAACATCACCAAACATTGTCTCCGGTCTGGTAGTCGCAATTTCAACTTTCTGACCGGTTTCTACAACATCATAGTAGAAATGATACATAAATCCCTTGGTAGGCTTATATATTACTTCAATATTGCTTAAAGCCGTTAAGGCTTGAGGATCCCAGTTAATAATTCTTTCCCCACGATAAATCAAGCCTTCTTTGTATAAGGTTACAAATGTTTTTCTTACTGCTTTGGAAAGACCCTCATCAAGGGTAAATCTTTCGCGTGAATAATCCAAGCCTAAACCCATTGAAGCCCATTGTTCACGAATGAAGCCGGCATATTCTTCCTTCCAATTCCATGCCTGTTTTAAGAAAGCTTCTCTGCCGATATCATAACGGGAAACACCCTGCTGTTTTAAGCGGGCATCAACTTTGGCTTGAGTAGCAATTCCGGCATGGTCCATACCCGGCAAATACAAAGTATCATATCCGCACATTCTCTTGTATCTGGTAATAATATCCTGTAAGGTATTATCCCATGAATGACCTAAATGTAATTTTCCTGTGACATTTGGTGGAGGGATAACCATAGCATAAGGCTTTTTAGACTTATCCCCGGCTTTAAAATAGCCTTTCTCAACCCAGCTATTATAAATATCACTTTCTACTTTTAAATGGTCATACTTATTGTCTAACATTTCTTTTCCTCCCTCTTTAGAAAAAAAGCATCCCCAAAGGACGCTTAACGTGGTACCACCTTAATATTTCACTTAATACTTTAACGCAGCTATACGCAATTTCTTACTATTAAATTCAGAAATTGAACTCCAAGTCTACCTTCATGCTTCTATATTACTGTTTTCCATCAACCAACAGCTTTCTATAAATGTTCAAAGCATTACTCCTACTCTTCACAGTTGATGAGACTATTTTAGCCCAAATATTTTTCAAAAGCAACCATAAAAAATAATAATTATCTTTAAGCTAAATAAAAAGCAGTTGCCTGATTTATTTATAAACAAAGCAACTGCTTAATAACATTTATAAAGCTTAATTGTTTAAGGCGTGTTTGATAACATCGTCCATCGTCTTAACATCAATGAATTTAATATTCTGTTTAACCACTTCTTCAACTTCATCCAAATCTTTCAGATTGGAGCTTGGAATAATGATGTTATGAATATTACAGCGATAAGCCGCCATAGTTTTCTCTCTTAATCCACCGATAGCTAAGACATTACCTCTGAGAGTAACCTCTCCGGTCATAGCCAAATCGTTGGAAACGCTGCGATTGGTTAAAGAAGAAATAATCGCAGTGGTCAAGGTAATACCGGCACTTGGACCATCTTTTGGTACCGCTCCTTCAGGAACATGAATTTGTAAATCATGCTTATCAAAGAAATCATCCGGAATATTATACTTGGCACTGTTGGCTTTGACATAACCGACCGCGATTGTCGCACTTTCTTTCATGACATCGCCTAAATTACCGGTAACCACCAGTTTACCGCTGCCACGATAGGTCGTTACTTCAATTGGCAAGATATCCCCACCAAACTGGGTATAAGCCAAACCGGTAACAATACCAACCTGATCGTTTTCTTCCTTCTTACCGAATTCGTATATTTCCTTGCCTAAGTATTCATTGATCACCTTTTTAGTGATTTTAATAGACTTTCTTTCATTTTTAGCGATTGACAAAACCACTTTGCGGCACAAATTGCCGATACATCTCTGCAACTGTCTAACCCCGGCTTCTCTGGTATAGTAACGAATAATATACAAAATTTCCTCATCTGCCAGCTTAAACTGACTTGGTTTTAAACCGTTAGCAGCTAATTCTTTTGCCAGTAAATGTTCTTTAGCAATATGAACCTTTTCCTCTTCGGTATAAGAATTCATTTCGATAATTTCCAAACGGTCTCTTAACGGAGCCGGAATGGTCGATATATCATTGGCAGTTGCGATAAACATTACTTTACTTAAATCATAAGGTTCTTCCAGATAGTTATCCGAAAACATGGTGTTCTGCTCTGGATCCAGCACTTCAAGCATGGCGCTGGCCGGATCACCCTTATAATCCATTCCCATCTTATCCAGTTCATCGATTAAGAAAACCGGATTAACAGTAGTGGCTTTTTTCATTCCCTGGATAATTCTGCCCGGCATTGAGCCTAAATAAGTTCTGCGATGACCTCTGATTTCGGCTTCATCCTTAACGCCGCCTAAAGAAATCTTGACAAACTTACGATTTAAAGCCCGAGCTATCGACTTGGCAAGTGAGGTTTTCCCCACTCCCGGAGGACCATACAAACAAAGTATCGGAGCTTTTAAACTGCCGGTCATATTTTTAACCGCAATATATTCCAAAATACGCTCTTTGACTTTTTCGATACCGTAATGATCTTCGTCCAATATTTCCTTTATTGAATTAATATCATAGTTATCCTGACTTTCCTGCCAGTAAGGAACCTTACTTAACCAATCCAGATAACTTCTAATAACGCTTGCTTCAGAAGAAATTGAAGGCATCATTTCCAGTCTTCTTATTTCCTCTTTTGCCTTTTCCTTGATATTTTCTGGATAAGGATTATTCAAAAATTCATCCAGTAATGAATCGGAATCATCCATCTCATCTTCATTAAGTTCTTCTTTGATGGCTTTGAGTTTTTCTCTTAAATAATATTCCTTCTGGTTATCATTAATCGAATCTTTAACTTTTTCCGAAATTTCATCTTCGATTTTTTTCAACTCTTTTGTAACCTCAAATTGTTTGAGAACCATTATCAGTCTTTGATTGACATCAAGCTGCTGCAAAATCGCCTGACGGCTGGCTAATTCCATCGGATAGAATTGCCCCATGTTATCAGCTAAGGCTTCACCATCAGTTGTTGAAGTTAGCTGTGAAAACAGTTCTTTCGGCAAATTCGGCAATTCAGCCATCATCAACTGACACTGTCTGATGACATTCTTTACTTCAATTGCCTCTTCATCCTTATCGGTTACATAACTGTCAACGGCACTGATATTAGCTAAATACATCGTGCCGTCAAAAGTAATACTGTTGATATTAACTCTTACTAAAGACTTAACCTTAACTTTCAGTAAATCTTTTTCTTTTCTGATAAATTCAATGTGACACAAACTGCCAAATTGATACATATTATCTACTGAAACGGTCTCAACCATAATATCTTTTTGCGATAACAAAACCACAAAAGAATCGTGAAGATTTTTCGATGCTGTCACGGCAGCAATTGATTCGCTTCTACCAACGTCAAAGACTATCTCCTGATTTGGAAAGACGATAATTCCTCTTGTACAAATCAGTGGAAATTCGACGTTTTGATAAATATCAGCATAAATACTCATAATTGCTCCTTTCTTGATGGAGTATAAAATTATTGAGCCTTAGTTCCTTTCAATGTGTCTAAAGTCTTTTCAACCAGCACATCATCTTTTACCATATCATCTGATAAAACTTGCTTAACTTTTTCAATATCCATCTTATACATGTCTGCTATTGACTGGTATTCAGCCTGTAACTCTTCGTCAGTTACCTCTAAAGCCATATCCTTACCAATAGCTTCTAAGATCAATCTAATCTTAATAGTTTTTTCACTTTGCGGACTTAATTGACTCTTGTATTCACTTTCAGTCATGCCCATCATCTGTAAATAACTCTTCATATCAAAACCATTAGCGCTGATTGAATAAGAATGTTGCTGATAAGTTTCATCATTCTTTCTGTCAATCATAGCCTGTGGAATTTCAACAGTACATACATCGCATAAAGCATCTAAGAAGTTATCATTTGCTTCTGCTTCTGCCTTACGATCGGCTTCAGCCTGTAAATCAGTTTTGAGCTTAGTTCTTAAATCTTCAACAGTTTTTACTTCATCGCCCATCTTCAGTTCACTGATAAATTCTTCATTTACTTCAGGCAATTGCTTTTCTTTAATACCGTCTACCTTAACATGGAAAACAGCAGGTTTTCCGGCAAGTTCAGCAGTATAATTTTCCGGGAAAGTAACATTGATATCCTTTTCTTCATCAATAGCCATTGAAACGATTTGTTCTTCAAAACCTTCAATGAAAGAATGAGAACCTATTTCTAAAGGATATTCAGTAGCTTTTCCTCCTTCAAAGGCAACGCCGTCAACAAAACCTTCAAAATCAATTACGGCGATATTGCCCATTTCAACAGTGCCTTCTTCCTTAACTACTTCTTCAGCATGCTGACTTTGCAATAGAGAAATTTCCTTGTCAACTTCTTCTTCACTGACTTCATGTTTAGTTAATTGATATTTAACTTCCTGATAGTTTCCTAAAGTAACGGTTGGCTTTACAACCAATTCAAACTTTAATACTGCGCAATCATCCTCAACGCTAACGATATCTAATGAAGGTCTGTCTTCCAATTCAATATTTTTATTCTCATCTAAACCGAACTCTAAAGCCTTTTGAGCTACTAATTCAACAGCTTCATAATGAATCTGTTTGCCTAATAATGCTCTGACTCTATTTTCAGGTGCTTTACCTTTTCTAAAACCTTTTAACTCAACAGTGCTGGCTAATTTTCTGTAAGCCTTAGCTAATGCATCGCTCCAAAGTTGTCCATCAACTGTAACCAGCAATTCTGCTGTACTCTTTTCTTTTAATTCATAACTTGATTTCATATATATCTCCTTTTACATGCATCTTAAATTATACTAAAAAACAAACAAATATTTCAACTAGAAGGAAAAATCAACTAAAGTGGATTCATCAACCTCATAATATTGGGCAAAATCCTGCCATTTTTGGAGGTCGCCGTAAGCCTGACAAACATATTTGATAATGCTGAAACAATAGATATCCACATCATCCTTTAACAGCAAGGTCGGATATAGATCATAAAGAGCATTAACCAATACTAATTGACATTGATTCAAAAAGGAAGGATTGCCACAAAGCAATTGCTGCAATCTTTGATTAACTAAATCAAAACCTTCTTGTTCAACCGCTTTATTGTGCATAATCGGATTAAGTTGGATTAATTGATCCTGTTTTTTAAATTCAACTTCGCAATTAACCGCTTGATCAACCAGTATTTCAAACAGCAGACATTTTAATAAATGATTGACCTCATCAGAAGAAAGCAACTGTTGAATAAAAGTCAGATAGTTTCTGATATTGCTTTTCTGTAAATACTGCAAAGCCTTAAATCCCTTTTGGGATGAGGAAGTCAAATATTGATAAAGTTGTTGCTCGGACAGTTGTTGCTGTAATAGTGGCTGACTTAAATAACCTTTGATAGAGCGTTGATATTCAATCAGCTTCTTTTCAATCTCCAGCGGTACAAAAGGCATCTTGAGCTCATCATCGATCAGCTTTTCAGCCTGTTGATACTGCTGTTCACCAATTAAGTTGTCAATTCTATCCAGTAAATCAGTATAAAAATCTTGCATCTTTTCCCCTTAAATAATTATATTCAAAAAATTAGCACTGTCAATATGATAGTGCTAATTAATTTAATAATCTTTAAAAATTATTTTTCGCTTTCTTCAACAATAGCGATCGAAGCAGAACAGCCTAGTCGATCAGCTCCGGCTTCAATCATCTTTACAGCATCGCTATATGTTCTGATTCCGCCGGCTGCCTTAACCTGACATTTATCGCCAACAGTTTCTCTCATCAGTCTGACATCTTCAACAGTTGCTCCGGCTTTTGAGAAACCGGTTGATGTTTTAACGAAGTCCGCTTTAGCTCTAACTGCACACTTACAAGCTTCGACTTTTTCCTCATCGGTTAACAGACAGGTTTCAATGATTACTTTTACCGTATTAGAACCGCTTGCCGAAACAACAGCAGCGATATCATCTTCAACCAGCTGCCAGTTATGATCTTTAGCAGCGGAAATATTGATAACCATATCAATTTCCTGTGCTCCGTTTGCGACACAATTTCTGGTTTCATCGGCTTTTGACTTGCTGTCAGAAGCGCCTAATGGGAAACCGACAACACAACAAACTTTTACATCACTGCCCTTTAACAATTCGCTGCATTTTTTGACAAATCCGCCATTAACGCAAACTGAAGCAAAGTCATATTGTTTTGCTTGTTGACATAAGGTTTCAATTTGAGCTTCGGTAGCGTCAGCCTTCAATAATGTGTGATCAATGTACTTACTTAACTTCTTCATTTTCTTCTCCATTCTTCATATTATTTAATATTTCTCTGGCAGCATTATCATCGCCCATCCAGAATACTTTTCCATCACCGATTTTGAAATATTGTTCATCAGCTTTTCCCAAAATACAAACCGTATCGTCCTTATTAGCCAATTCCAAGCCCTGACGGATCGCATCATAACGATCTTCGATATAAATCCAGGAATGTTTGGAGATTCCGGTAGCGATCTCACAACATATTTCATAAGGATTTTCCCAATGGTTATCTTCCGAACACAATATAATGACATCGGAATTGTCATCAACAATCTTACCAATCATCGGTCTTTTCTTATGATCTCTTGCCCCATGGGCGCCAAATACCGTAATAATACGACCGTTTTCCTTGGTAATAGCATTAATGTATTCAAAAATCTTCTCATAACCGTCAGGAGTATGAGCGTAATCAACTAAAACATTGAAGTTTTGTCCGCAATCAATCCGCTCTGCCCGACCTAATACCTGAGGGATCTGGTCTAAATATGGAATTAATTCCTCAATAGTATAACCGTCCTGACAAAGAGTTGCCAAAACAGCCAGTAAATTGTAGATATTAAATTTCGCAACCAGATTAGTGCGGATATGATAACTTTGGCCATTGAAAATCAAGTCAAAACAACTGTGGTCGGCAAACAATTCAATATTGTCAGCTTTAAAATCGCAATCATTTTCAATTCCGTAAGTGATAACTTTACAGCTACATTCATTGACTAATCTTTGACCATAAGTATCATCGATATTAATAACAGCCGTCTTATCGGCTTGCAGTTTTCTAAACAATATCGCTTTAGCATTATAGTAATTGTCCATTGTTGAATGAACATCCAAATGGTCGTGAGTCAGATTGGTGAAAATCGCATAATCGAAATCTACACTGTCAACCCGTCTTAATTCAATGCCCTGCGAAGAGGCTTCGATGGCAATATCTAAACAGCCGTGCTGATAGATTTCCTGAATCATTTGATGAATTTCCAAAACATCCGGTGTTGTATAAAAAGAATCGTGGATATTTTCATCCCACATATAACCGATTGTTCCAATATATCCACATGGTTTAAAGCGTGAAACAAGATATCTGATAATCCAGGCAATCGTTGTTTTCCCATTTGTCCCTGTTACTCCGTATACTCGCATTTTTTTGGTACAGTCACCGTAAAAATGACTGGCAAATAAATTTAAGGCACTTGTGGTATCATCGACTTTCAGGTAGGTGATACCTTGATAATATTTCTCTAGATCTTTGGAGTGAACGACACAAATCGCCCCATTATCAATGGCCTGTTCAATAAATTTGTGGCCGTCATTGATTAAACCGACAATACAGAAAAAGATCGAATTGACCTTTTTTTCTCTGGAGTCGGTCATAATGTTTTCGACTTCTAAATCTGGAGCATTTTCAAATATCTCACTTATTTTCATAATATCCCCTTATTTTAAACTGACAATTAATGTGGACCCATTAACTGATATAACTCTAGCTTTAACAAACTGATTTGTTAAATCCAATTCAGAGGCAAGCTCAACATTAAGGTATTGACTACAATGTCCTTTATTTATCCCCTTTTCATATTTTTCAAAAAGCACATCGACATTTTGACCGATAAAAGAACTTGCATAGTTATTATATAATCGCATTGATAAATTAGTCAAACGCCCCACCCTATCCTTTTTGCTTGCGGCATCAACCTGGTTTTTCTTGTCATAGTCGACAGTGTGCTTTTTTCTGGCATAAGGGAAAACATGCAAAAAAGAAAGCTGTGCTTTTTCGATAAAATCAATGGTTTGCTGAAACAGCTCTTCTGTTTCATTTGGCAAACCGACAATTACATCACTGCTGATTGAAATGTCTTTAACTTTATTACGAAGATCGTTTACTTTATCAAGATAATACTGAGTAGTATAAGGCCGATTATTATCACGCAACAAAAAATCACTGCCGCTTTGTAACGGAATATGCAAATGATGGGCAATTATCTCGTTATTGGCCATCAAATCAATCAATTTATCATCAATTTCGGTTACTTCAATCGAAGAAATCCGCAATCTTTTTAGTCCCTCAACTTCGCTAACCAGTTTTTCAACCAAATCGGAAAAGCTATAGTTTCGATCATGCCAGCGTCCGGTATGGATACCGGTCAAAACCAGTTCGCTATGGCCCGACTTTATTAAGGCTCTGGCTTGAGACAGAACCAGTTCTAAAGGCAAACATCTTTCCCGCCCCCGGGCGTAAGGTATCACACAATAGCTGCAAAACTGATTACAGCCATCCTGAATCTTGAGATAAGCTCTAATCTGGTTAAAATCATTGATAAACATTTCTTCAAAATCATATTTATCAATATTTTCAACCAAAGAAACTCTTTTACCGTCTATAAAAAACTGCTCGATTAAATCAGGTAGTTTAGTTTTATCTTTTGAGCCGATTAAAATATCACAATCTCTAAACAGCTCCGCATCATCGCTTTCCATTTGAACATAACAGCCCACTACAGCAATACAGCTATCCGGATTTTGTTTACGGGCCTTATGAATCATTTGCCTAGTTTTAGCCCCCGCCATATTGGTTACAGTGCAGGAATTGATGATATAAATATCACTGAACTGCTTAAAATCGACTTCCTGATATTTTTCAGCTAACTGTTGCCTATACCAATTGGCCTCATAATTATTTACTTTACAACCTAAATTACATATCGCAAATTTCATATCTTTTTCCTTTTTGCATCAATTACCGACAAAAAATACATTCCGGCACTTTCTGCTTTTAAAATGTTGTCTGATAAACTACAGCACTTAAAACCGTTATCAGTTAAAAAACTAATCTCGTTCTCACTGAAACCGCCTTCCGGTCCAATCAAAAATGTTATATCGTTGTCATCAATCAGATCATACAAATAACTGCCCTTTTCCTTTTCATAAGCCACTAAATTGTTGGCTGATTTATATTGGACAATCTGTTTAAGCTTGATTGGTTTTTCAACCTTAACTAAATCCGTTCGGTTGCATTGCTGAGCCGCCATCAAAGCAATTTTGTTCCATCTTTCAACTTTCTTATCGATCTTTTCATCGATATGAATAATCGTTCTTTCCGAAATAACCGGAACAATTACATTGCAATTGAATTCTACCCCTTTTTCAATCAGCCACTCCCATCGGTCTTTTTTAATCATGCAGCAACAATAAACAATTCTGCCCTTTTTTTCACTCATTTCATCTTTTTCTCTGATCACTGCCGTAAGCGGCTTAACAGAACAAATATATGCTTTAAAAGGCTGATTTGTTTTATCTACCAGTCTGATACTATCCCCGATCGAAAAACGCAAAACATCGATTAAATGATGTCTGATTTCCTCATTTAAACTTAGTTTTTGACCGACGGTTAATATTTCGTCAACAAAATACTGTCTCATTGTTCAAGATATCCTTTAGAAGCTAATTCTTTTAGACTTTTAATTTCATGGGGTCTCAATCGACGATAAGCACCCACAGGCAAATTATCATCTCTAACTGTCCCAAAAGATAAGCGATGCAGCTTTCTAACCTCATAGCCTAACGCTTCCATCATTCTTCTGATTTGACGGTTTTTGCCTTCATAAATGGTTAACTCAAAAGTACATTTTCGACTTTCTGAATCATAATTCACTAACTTAATTTCACTCGGCAAAGTTTTCTGACCGTCATCAAGAATAATGCCTTCTTTAATTGCTTTGATATCCGATTTGGTTAATACCGCATTAATTGTTACCCGATAGGTTTTCTCCAAATGATAAGAAGGGTGAGTTAACATATTGTCAAAATTTCCGTCATTTGTCAAAATGATTAAACCGGTAGAGTCATAATCCAATCTTCCCACCGGAAAAATTCTCTGTGGGCAATCGATTAAATCAACAATTTTATTACGGTTATGTTCGTCACTGACAGTACAGACAAATTTTTTAGGCTTATTCAATAAGAAATAAACCAGTTCTTCCTTTTCAATCGGCTTATCATCAATGGTAATGATATCTTTACTGTCGACAGTTGAGCCTAATTGATTAACCAAGACTCCGTTTACTTTAACCCGATTTTCCAAAATTAAGGTTTCAGCTTTTCTTCTGGATGTTACCCCAGCTTGAGCAATCGCCTTTTGTAATCTCATTTTCATTAATCAAATAGCTCTCCTTCCTCATTACTTGTTTGTTGATACTGCGGCAATTCCGGCAGTTCGGCCAGTGATGCCAATTTAAACATATCCATAAATTCTTCAGTTACTTCATATTGAAAAGGTTTACCGGCTACATTTAACCGACCGGTTTCCCTGATCAGATTTCTTGCCAGTAATTTTTTTATCATCATATCACAGCCTACTCCTCTAATTTCCTCGATCTCAACTCTAGTCACCGGTTGTTTATAGGCAATGATTGCCAAAGTTTCAAGAGCGGCTTGAGACAACTGTTTAGCATTTTCTTGAGAAAACAGTTTCTGGCAATAAGAGTGCGTGCTCGCTTTAGTTATCAGCTTATATCTCTTGCCAAGATAAACGATTTCCAGACCTCGATCATCCTGACTGTTATATTCAACCATGTATTCATCCATTAAATCCAGTACAGCTTCCTTATTCAGCTCCAAAGCTAAAGCCAGCTGTTGTTCATCAACTCCATCATCACCGCTGATAAATAAGATGGATTCAATAATTGCTTTTGTCTTATCTTCCATAAACTACACCTTTTTAAAATATACCTGCTGCTGTACTATCGCAAATGATAAATATGTTTCATTTACCAAATCCAAAATAGCCAAGAAATTAATTACTATTTCATAAATATCCTTACAATCGTTTAATGTATCTTCCAAAGTAAATGTTTTTGAATAATCATCAAATTTATCCTTGAGCATCATCTTTCTTTGATCAACCGTCAGCGATTGCTTAGTTATACTAACCTGATAAGGTTGAGCCAGTTTATAACGCTGTAAGCACTTATTCATCGCTTTAATTAAATCATACGCACTGGCATTATCATAATTTTGTTCAATATCAATCCATTGATTGATAATCTGAGCCTGAGGTTTTTCATATTGCAGACTTCTCTGCTGATATAAATCTTGAAACTGTTGAGTGATATCCTTGTACTTTTGATATTCCAGCAATCGATTGACGATATCCTGACTGCTTTGCTGATAATCATCAGCAATTTCATCGCTGTCTATTGACTGATTAAGTAATTTCTTGCTTTTTAATTCAATCAATAAAGCCAGCTCACTTAAATATTCTGAGGCAATATCCAGTTTTAACTGCTCCATTTGATGAATATATAAGATATATTGTTCAGTCAATAATTCGATATTCAAATTAAAAAGATCCAGCTCTTTCTCTTTGATCAAATGCAACATCAAATCCAGTGGTCCTTCAAAATTGTCAATCGTTACTTCAAAATCCATCAGATATCCTCCTAGTCTATTAAGTATAGCATAAATTAACCCTTAGTTAAAAAAACAACGAAAAAAAGACAAGGGCCAAAACCCTTGTCAATTAAATTATTCACTCCAAACGTCGTCTTTGTTCGGCAAACGAATACCGACCATCAGACTGTTTTGCCATAAATACCAGTTATCGCCTTTCTTTCTCAGTTTTAAGCTTCGATCGCTGTCAGCCCCTGAAGAAGTAATATACAAAACGACATAACCGTCTTCCTGGTAAGAATATGGATTATCTCTAACCGTAATTGTGTATGGCTTATCGGCAGTATAATTATTTTCGACACTGCTGCCGGCAATATATGATTCCATTAAATAAGGTTTATCAGCTAAACGGTCACGATAAAACTGAATATCATAATTAGTTAACGGACTTGGTCCTTTTAGATAATTAATCATTTCAATGGTATCATCAACATTGTCGGCGTAATTGCATAAACACATTACTACACAACTGCTTACTTGAAACGGATCGGTAAAATCCACTACTTCCTGCAGTTGTTGAACGCTAGTAATTTTTTCATTAAATACATAAGTTTTTTCCATTAGAAACTACCTCCTGAACGGCCTCCGGAATGAGAAGATACAGATCCGGAGAAACTGCTTCC
>JBJFHD010000074.1:0-13919 GCA_051893335.1 Erysipelotrichaceae bacterium
TAAACCATCTCAGAAGGGTTAAGATTATCATTGACTTTAACTCCCTGCATCTTCTGTTGCACATTGCTGATAAAACTTTTAACAACCGAATAGTTGACATCAGCTTCCAGCAATGCCTGTCGGATTTCCTTGAGCATTTGCTCCATATTCTTATCAGTTAAACGATCTTTACCGACTATATGTTTAAAAGATGCGGTTAATCTATTACTCAAAGACTCAAAAGCCATATTTTATCTTCCTCCTTTTAAAACAGCTCATCCTGCAGATTACTGTCAGGATATATCATTAAAACTTCTTCATTTTCAATCGCTTTTTCCAGTAGCGGCATAAAATCGTACTTATTCTCATACCACAAACATTTTTTCAAATCAGGTTTGATAACCGGATTTTTAGGCGTGAAAATCGTACAACAATCTTCATACGGCAAGATCGAAGTTTCATAGGTATTTATCTTTCTGGCTAAATCAATGATTTCCAACTTATCATAAGTTACCAGTGGTCTGATAATTGGCATATCGCTTACCTGAGATATTACCGCCATGGAATTTAAGGTCTGTGAGGCTACCTGAGAAACACTCTCTCCGTTAACCAATGCCAGACAGTGATTGTTTAAAGCAACCTTATTAGCAATTCGATACATCATTCGCCGCATCATTGTAATAGTATATGAGCTGTCGCAATGCTTGTTTATTTCCAGTTGAATATCGGTAAAAGGAATAATATGTAATTTAATGCAGCCCTGATAAGGCGCCAGTAACTTAGCTAAACTTTTGACTTTATCCAATGCCGCCTGGGAAGTATAAGGCATTGAGGCATAATGGATGCATTCAATCTGAATTCCTCTTTTCATCGCCAGATAACCGGCTACCGGGGAATCGATACCACCCGATAACATCAATAATGCCCTACCGGCAACACTGACCGGATATCCTTGTGCCCCCAGTATGGTTTCAGCCATAATGTAAGTGTTGTGATCTCTGATTTCCACAATGATAGGATAATCGGGATTATGCACATCAACCTGCAGATACTGACCATATTTTTTCAAAATTGCGGAAGCAACCTTGCGATTGACTTCTTCGGAATGAAGCGGAAACTGTTTATTCGCTCTTTTGGTTTTGATCTTAAAAGTCCCCTGTTTCCCATAAGTGACCTTTAATGCCCCTTCGATTATCTGATCAATATCATTTTCACACTTGTAAGCTTTGGCAAATGATCTGATACCAAAAACCTTTTTCAATACCGGTTCGAGCTTATCGGCATCATTACCGTTTAAGTGAATATAAATGTGATCCCTGGTATTTTCAAACACTAAGCCTTCAAAATTACTCAAAGCCATCTTCATATTGTTTGATAATTTTTTGATAAAATCTTTTTTATTTTTCCCTTTGGTGGTCAGTTCGCCGAAACGGATTAAGATATATTCATATTTAAGTTCATCCATATTGTTTTATGCACTCCTTTATTGCTGCTAACAAATCGTTGACATCTTCTTTAGTATGCTTTTCACTTAAAGATATTCTGATTGTACCCTTTAAGCGTTCGCTGTCCTTCGGATACATTGCCTTAATTACCTTAGATACGGCAGCATTTGAATCGCAGGTCGACTGGGCGCTGACCTCAAAACCTTTAATTGCTAAAGCATTCATCATAACCTGAGAAGTGATTGTCAGGCAGGAAAAATTAATTATATAAGATAAGCTGTCTTTACTGCTGTTTAAAACCACTTTATCAAGCCGGCCTAATTCATCATAAAGATAGTCATGAAGCTGTTTGACATAAGCATATTTCTTATCAATATCACAAACTGAGTCATTTACCAATTTCGCCAGCAAAACATTACCGGCCACATTACTGGTACCTCCTCTTAAATGAAATTCCTGCTGCCCGGCTGATATCAATTCAGCAATTTGAACATGCTCTTTTTTCATTAAAAAGCCACTGCCTTTCGGCCCGTAAATCTTATGAGCCGAAAAACTTGCTAAATCAATATCGGTCAAATCAACATTCATTTTGCCTAAAGCCTGAACGCAGTCAACGTGTAAATAACAATTCGGATATTTTTTAACCAGTTTTTTTACCTGCTGCAAAGGCATAATCGCACCGGATTCGTTATTCACCATCATTATACTGACCAAAATAGTATCATTTCTCATCAGAGAAGCTAGTTTATCAACATCAATCACCCCGTTTTGATCAACTTCCAATAAACTGACTTGATAGCCCAGATACTTTTGTAGCCATTTCAAACTGTTTTCCACACTGGAATGTTCAACGACTGTTGAAATGATGTGCTTGCCCTTTTCTCTTCTTGCCAAAGCAACCCCTTTAATCGCCAGATTGTTGGCTTCCGAACCGCAGGAAGTAAAAATGATTTCCTTGGGTTTTACCCCTAATTTATCGGCAATCATTTTTCTGGCTCGTGATAAAGCTTCATCGGTTGAAGTCCCGTTAGGATAAATCGACTCCGAATTATACTTATATTTATCCAGCAGTCTGCCATATAACTCTATATTTTCTTGCGACATAAAAGTTGTTGACGCATTATCAAAATATCTATTCACTTTTTACTCCTTTTTAGGCCGCAGTTTTTTGATCATACTGCTGTTGCATTTTATCAGCCAATCTCTCATCAATCAGCTGTAAAGCTTCTTTGGTTAAATTGAACGATTTAGTGTATTCGCCGTTACGATAAGCCAACTCGCTTGAATAAAGCAGATTGTCAACTTCACTAACAAACGGCCGATACTTGTTGGCAATAATGATATATTCTTCAATAATATCTGTCATCTTAATTAAAGAATTTACATTCTTATAAAGATTAATTATATGATTTTGTGCCTGTACTAAAAGGGTCTGTAATTGATTAATATCAAGCTGCTGATTTGACAGCATTTGTTGCAGTTTTACAATATAATTCTCTGCCAACGCTATGTCTTCATTATATTTCTCCGAAATGCTAGACAGCTTTGATAAACGAATTGAAGCTTTCGACTCGTTTAAAACTACGATAAAACGGGAAACCAGCTCTCGACAGCGCAATTCCTCTGTCTTATTTTCGCTGATTAAAGCAGTCATCTTACCGGTATCTTTGTAACATTTTTCCGCATCAATTGCCAATGATTTAAAGCTGTCAATCAAAGCGGATGCCGGACTGCTGTTACCGTTAAAACTATTTAGCAAACGGTTATATTCATTATTTAAGTCTTTAAGGGTTTTGCTCAAGGCAGTCAAACTTGAATCGATACCGCTTAAAGAATATCTTTGAATTTCAGTATTCTTGCTGCTGTTGACTTTTTCAATATTAGTCTTACTCGCACTTAAAGTATCGGCAATATACTTGCTGATATTGTTAATATCATTAAATGCTTCATTTTCCTTTTGCAAAGCTGAAAGCAAATGATTTATCCCGGCTTGATGCTGATTGAGAATATCGCTGACTCCGTCAATCTGACATTTTTTCAAGCTCTTTAAAACTTCATCAATGGCTTTATTGGTATCATCGATGGTTTTGGGAATATTCAAATTAGCTAGATATACTCCTTTTGATAAAGCAACCAGATAATTGCTATTTAATTCGTTAATCGATAACGGCAGACTTTTCTTGGCGAAACCGATTAGTTGCGGTAATTGGCTAACAATGTCGCTTAGATGGTCGATTTCTTGTTGGATATTATCACAAAGCATAACAGCCTGCTGGTATTGAGAAGCTTCCATGACATTTTCAAACTCTGAAAACATATGGGAAATCTGATTAGTCAGTTTATCAAGTGCTTCCCAACAATAGGTATAGTAAGTAGGATTTTCGTTAACGACATTTTTAATCTGATGAAACTGGTTTTTTAATTCATTAATCTTTTTACGCTGCAAAGCTTCCTGATTTAAAAACGAAGCTAAGGTTTCATCCAGCTGAGTTGAAAGCTGTTTTGTGCTTTCGTAAATGCTGTCAAACTGATCCATATTACTGCTGCCGCTGGTATAATCACCGGTTTCCAAATTCTCATTGGCATCCTGTAATAATTCGATGGCTGTTTTGATATTTTCCCCGATTACATCATAATCTTTCTTACATTGAACGGAAGTATCATAAACTGCTTTGTTAACCTTGGCAATCGCATCCAGTTTGGCAATATCCAATACATACGGATGACTTTTCAGTTCATTTATATTATATTGACCGTTGATAATACGTTTATTCAATTTCTTTTTCTTAGAAAATCTGATAATCAGCAAAATAACAATAAGAAAAACAATTATTATAAAAATGTAAAACCAGACTGAATTAAACAATGTATCGATAATATCCTTAGGTAACATTTCATACCACCTCAGTATTATTTTATCATACAACAGCCAAATTGTATTAATAAGAATAAAATGCTAAAATCAAATAAAGGAGGTGTTATTAGTGAATTTCCCTTTAACTGTTGCGTTTCTATTCGCAATCGGTTCTCTAGTAGGTTGGGTCATTGAATTTTTCTTCAGACATTATTTCAGCAGCGACAACCCTGATCATAAATGGGTCAATCCCGGATTTTGCGTCGGTCCATACTTGCCTTTGTACGGTTTTGGACTGGTTGCCTTATTCTTATTATCATTAGTCAGCGAATACTTCGATATGTTCTCTTCAATTTGGCTGATCATTATCTGGTTATTATTAATCACTGTTATCTTAACTGTAATTGAATATATTGCCGGAATTATCTCTACCAAAATCTTCCATGTTAAATTGTGGGATTATTCTGATTGCTGGGGAAACATTCAGGGAATTATTTGTCCTTTATTTTCACTGTTTTGGACTATCTTAGGTGTTATTTATTTACTGCTTATCCATCAGCACATTATTAACCTAATCGTCTGGTTATCTAACAATTTAGCCTTCAGTTTCTTTATCGGTATGTTCTATGGCATTTTCATAATCGATGTTATCTATTCATCAAAGATCTTAGTCAAGATTAAGAAATTCGCTGATGAAAACGAAGTAATTGTTCATATTGAAAAGATAAAAGCCGAAGTTATCAGAATGAAACAGGAAAGAAAAGAAAAGAACTCTCTGTTCTCTCAATTATCTATTTCTCAGAAACACTTAAATGAAATATTAACTGAAGTCAAAGAAGAAATCTCGGAAATTTTATCCAAGAAAACCAAATAGTTAATATTGACATTTAAAAATGACAATGCTATTATTACAAAGCCGATAGCAGCATGCGAAGGTTATTTTGTGTGCGTTGATTATTGAAAAGTAGCTTGCTGTTAAAGCGAAAGATCAACACCCAAGTAATTAATTCGCACCTGTTAATTTTATTAACAAGGAGGAAGAAAAATGGCACGTTACACAGGTCCGGTTTGGAGACAATCAAGAAGATTAAATTTCTCAGTATTAGAAACCGGCAAAGAATTAGGTAAGAGAACTTATGTTCCTGGACAACATGGTCCTACAAAGAGAGTTAAATACTCTAACTACGGTTTACAATTAGCTGAAAAGCAGAAAATTCGTTTCACTTATGGTGTAAACGAAAAGCAATTCTCTAACTTGTTTGACAAAGCAGCAAGAAGTAAGGGAGTTACTGGTACAGTATTCTTACAGTTATTGGAATCTCGTTTGGATAACGTTTGTTACCGTATGGGATTAGCTAGAACTAGAAGAGGCGCTAGACAGTTAGTTAACCATGGCCATGTATTAGTTAATGGTAAAAAGGTTGATATCCCTTCATTCCAAGTTAAGCCTGGAATGACAATTGAATTAAAAGACAACATGAAGAACAATTCAGCAGTTTTGGATTCTCTTGAAGCAACATTATCAACTCCGGCTTTCGTTACATTCGATAAGAATACAATGAAAGGTGAATTTGTTAGATTACCTGAAAGAAATGAATTAAATCCTGACTTCAATGAATTGTTAGTTGTTGAATACTACAACAGAAAGAAATAGTTTTAATTCAAAATAACGGTATAACCATTAAGGTTGTGCCGTTTTTCTTTGGCAAAAAAAGATGGCGAGAACCATCTTAGTTTTTCTTAATAACCTTATTGACCAATGATTTTAAAGAATCAAATGTGATCTTTTGTCCAAAAACATCTTCAACAACGCCCAATTTATTAGTTATAACTCCAAATAATCCGATATCTATCACAAACATGACACCTGTAATAATCAGAATGATAAATCTTGAGTTATTCTCCACTACAAAGGAAATATTATTAGCAAAAGCCGCCAAGATAAACATTGGAATACAGCCTATCCAACTTTTGGTAATTTTATCAAATAAACCCTTAAAGTTGATATCATAGGTTGAATTTACAATGGAAATTGCTCCAACAATCAACAATAGATATTCACTGGCCAAGGCAATAAAATAACCGTTAACGCCAAACCGGGCCAAACAAGGCTTGAAAATCAATATCATTAAAACCAAACGCAACGATTCCAGCAGTAAATATCTCTTTCGCATTTGAATCGCAATCATCAAGGAATTCAAGACCCCGGCAACATTCATCAATAGCTGACAGGCCAAAGTTTTAGCCAGCAAGGAAGCACCGATATCAAGATAATAGGTGCCATACATGATATAGTAGATTTCTTTGCTGAAAAAGATCATAAAACAAATCAGCGGTACGGATAAATAGTTTACCGTCAATAATATCTTATCGATTAACTGCTGAACTTTTAAGTCATCCCGGTTAGTCACCGCTTCAGTAATATGCGGAATGATTACCAGACAAAAACCGGTCATAATAATGGTCGGAATCGAAGACAGTTTCGAGGCCTGATAATTGATAATTCCCTGATAAATCGTTATTAGTGTACCATCAGTTCCGTATGCCTCCAGTCCGTCCGCAAATACCAGCAACACAAACATTCCGCTGCTGGAAAACATCAACGAGCTTAACAAATAAGGAACTGCTGTTTTAACTAACTCCTTAAAAATTTCCTTTTTACTGATAGAAGAGGTATCAACCGGCTCGACGGCGATAATATTCTTGTTATGATAAAGGAAATAGATAATAGTACCGATAGCGCTGACACTGGTCGATAATACCCCCATATAAGCTGCCCAAATACGATCCATATCCAAAACATAGACACAAATACTGCTGGCTGCCAATAGGAAAGCAATTCTGATTATCTGTTCTAATACCTGGGTAAAGGCATAAATTTTCATTTCCTTTAAACCCTGATATACACCACGATAATAGCTTAAATAAGGTACAAATACCAACGCAAACGCTAAAATAATCAAAACAATCTGCGTATAATGCAAATAAGAAGTCGATTGCAGTTCTGTCGGAATAATTTGAATTGCCAAAACTTTGGAGAAGGCAATCATGATAAAACAACAGACTACTCCTAAAACCACCAAAATGGATTTAGATACCTTTTTTACCACCTCTACCGATGAATAATCATCTTTGGTCGCATATTTAGCCACCAATGTAGCAATAGCATAAGGAAACCCGCTTAAACAAACCTGGAGCAAAGCATCATAAACTGTGTAGGCATAAGAGTAAAACACCGTCGCATCTTGTGCTATTTCATTAAAAGGTATGACATAGAGTAAACTTAATGCCTTGGTAATGAAAATTCCCGCACTGCCGGTTAATGCCCCAGCAATAAAAGACTGCTTAACTTTTTTCTTTTGCTGCATCGTTTGTTACTCCTGAGTGGTTTCTTCATAAACAGCATATAAGCTGATATATTCTCTGACGTAGTTGATTTCAGATGAGTCTTTCCATTCTATCATAACGGAAATCTTTAACGAACTGCTGGAAGACACCAAAGATAAATCTAAGCCGGATACAAAATTCTTTTCATTGTCGACTTGATTGGGAATCATATTGTAATGATTGTCATCCAAAATGCCGATACAAGGCATCATATTTTCCTGATCAATAGCAATGGTTAAATCATTTACTACTGCCAGGGCTTTAATATCATACATCGCAACTCTTGGATTATCGATGATTACATCATAACGATATTCCTGTTCATCAAGTTTGTTGACGATTAAAGTAATGTCATAACATTGAGAAGATGACATTTCGATATCATTATCCAGAATAGATTGATAATATGACAAATAGGAATTATATTTTTCCTGATCAGGCTGAAGCGTTTTACTTTGACAACCAGCCAACAGTAACAACAAAGACAGACAAATACAAATCTTCTTCATCTTTTACCTCCTGTCTCATTAGATATTAAAGATAAAATAGTTCTTTTTTCCTTTTCTGATGACAATAGTCTTTCCATCCAAAGTATCTTGTTTAGTTAATACCTTGTCCAGCTGCTGACATTTTTGACCGTTAATTGAGATTGAGCCATTATTGATAAATTCTCTGGCTTCTCTCTTGCTGGAACAAACCTTTCCAGCCATTAAGGCATCAATTAATCCGATGTTATCGGTGATGACAGTTTTATCCGCATCCTTAAAAGCCTGATTGATTTCTTCAGCCGATAAATCTGAAATATTGCCTTTAAATAAAGCGTCAGTGATTCTCAGAGCACTTTCTAAGCCCGCTTTACCGTGAACAGTTTCGGTTAGCTCTACAGCCAAAGCCTTTTGTGCTTCTCTTAAATGAGGCTCAGTTTCGCTCTTATAGATTAATTGCTGAATTTCCTCAACCGATTTCATAGAAAGACGCTTTAACATATTGGCAATGTCGGCGTCAGCGACATTCACAAAGAATTGATAGAATTCGTAAGGTGAGCTTTTCTTCGGATCCAGCCAGACGTTTTTACCTTCCGACTTGCCGAACTTGGTTCCGTCGGATTTAGTTATCAGCGGTGAGGTAACGCCATATACTTTAGCATCTTCACCTTCCAGTTTTCGAACTAATTCAACCCCACAGGTTAAATTGCCCCACTGATCGGAACCGCCGATTTGTAACTGGCAGTTATATGTTCTGTATAAATGCAAGAAGTCCATTGCCTGTAAAATCATATAAGAGAATTCGGTATAAGAAATACCTCTTTCCAAACGGCTTGCTACTGTATCTTTGGCTATCATATAGCTGACATTAAAGCATTTGCCATAGTCACGCAAAAAATCAATTACGCTTAATTGACTGATCCAGTCATAGTTATTTGCTAAAATTGCCCCGTTTTCGCCGTCAAAATCAACAAAGTGAGCAAGCTGCTGTTTTAGGCATTCAGCATTATGCTTAACATCTTCAAGGGACAGTAATTTTCTTTCGCTGGTCATTCTTGGATCACCAATCATACCGGTTGCTCCTCCGATTAAAACAATAGGACGATGACCGGCTTTTTGGTATCTCTTTAATAAAATAACCTGTTGTAAATGACCGATATGGCAACTGTCAGCGGTTGGATCAAATCCGCAATAACAGGTAATAGGACTCTTTAATCTTTCTTTTAAACTTTCTTCATCTGTGACGTCTTTTATTAAACCACGCCATTTTAATTCTTCAAAAAAATTCATATAGCACCTCACATGTCTCTTTATTTTACCATATTGTTAAAACTTAGTACATTAATAGCGTTTAAAAATTAAAATAAAAAATGGATTGTCAAACTATAATATCGCTAATAGTATTTTGATGGCCTGCTTCATTCTATAGAATATTTGTAAATCTCGCATAATTATCCGAAGCATGTTTAATAAATATGTAACATCACCATTAACACTTACCAAAGTGATGGTTCCATCATTGTTAACAGTATAATGAAATGTATCAACCGTATAATTGCCCTTCAAACCATAGAAAAAACTTTCGATATAGATTTGTTTTGCATTGTTATTTAAACGGTAATCTATCGACTATTGTGCTTCGCAATAGCCGCCGATAATGCTTATGGTGTCAATGTCAAAACGAAAAAGAGTTATCAATTCGCCATGTTTGCCAACCAGACTTTGACAAACTGACAATCTTCATCATACAAAACATAGGTATATTCCAAGATAATTACCTTATCTTGCTAGCATTACCTTTTAGACCGGCTAAAGTTTTTCATAAGTAATTAAATAATATTTATAACTCGCTATTGATAATACTTCTACCGCTAATTCGCTCAAGTCATATTCTTCGCCTTCTTCAAATATCCTGCTCTCATTGTCAATTATTCGATAAAAAGATTTTTCAAATTCTATTTTAAAAATTATTTAACTTAAAAAAAAAAAAAAAAAAAACAGAAAAAAAAGCTTCAAAACCCAAACAATTATGCCTAACGATAACAAAGCTATAATCGATTAATCATTACTGTTAGAGCAGTTTTTATCTTTTAATAGAAATTACTATTAATTCTCAAAAGATTCTCTTAACGCAAAATCAAACCAACAAAATCGCTTAATTCAATAGTTTTTGTCATATTTACATACACTTTTCTTCAATACGGCAGCACAAAAAAGACTGTAAAGTTTACTGACAAAAGCTACTTTACAGTCTGTTTAAGGTTTTAGAGTTTAGTGGAATCTTTACCACGATATGGGCAGGATAATGGGTATTCTTTCTTTAACATTTGTTCACCTGATAACATTTTGGTCATTACTCGCATTGCTAATGCGCCTAAATCATAAGCAGGATTATCAAATGAAGAAATTGTCGGTCTGACCATTTCATTGTAACGGGAATCGATAACACAAATCAAGTCAGTGTCTTCCGGTATTCTGATGCCGTTTTTACTGCAGGCATTTAAGACAGCCGTTGCCTGAGAATCTCTTAATGTAATAACCACCTTATGCTGATGAGAAGCAAAATATTCATTTAAGTAACCATAAGAATTCTTATAGTAATCAGGAATTGTGATTAAACCATTGAATTCCTTGTTTTCTTTCTTAAATGCCTCATTTATTCCCTCAAGAACATACTGCATCATTATTTCATTTTTCCGGTCCTCAACAAAGACAATATCACTGATACCACGGTTTAAATACTTGGTAATCAAATCGCTGATTTCCCGTTTATAACTTACAAAAACATTACACGAGCTAGCACAACTGATGTCATGACCGATATATACCAAAGGTACCTGGTAAGTATTAAGTGTTGAAATCTGTTTTTCAGTTAACACATCATTATAAACAATTACACCATCAGCTCTCGATTTAACAATATTATCAATAATCTCGTCCATTTCATTGATGCTGCTGCTGGAAGTATGAAGCATAATATTATACTTATAGATTTTAGCAACATCCAATAGCCCATTAATTATTTTACCCATGTACAGAAAACTTGAATCAGGTATTACAAGAGCGATCACTGTTGTCTTTTTGAGCGCCAGCCCCTGAGCAACAGCGTTAGGACGATAGCCCAATCTCACAATCGCATCTTCAACCTTTTTCTTGGTTTCTTCCTTTACCAATGATGAATCGTTAATGACGCGGGAAACAGTCGCAAGTGAGACTCCTGCTTCGTGAGCAACAGAATAAATTGTAACTTTTTTCTTTTCATCATTAAACGTATTCATATTTTATTTACTATTCTTCCTTATTTTCCTGGTCGTTATCCTTTTTTAAAGTGCTCTTAATTGAATCAACAACTGTATCTAAAGTAGATTCAACTACTTCCTTAGCTGATACAACTGTCTTTCTTACATTTGGATCATGAATAAACTGCTGGTATTTTTCACCGGCAACCTGATAAGCATCTTTAGCCTTGTCAACAACGGTGTTAACTACTTTATTAACATCCTCGTTTTCCATGGCCTTGTTATAAGTATCTGTTGCGGTTTTAACTACAGTTTGAGATACATTATCATAAGTTTGTTTTGCTTTTGAAAGATATTCGTTAGTCTTCGGATCATTTTTGATTTCGTTGAATTTAACTGATGCTTTATCAGCTAACTCAGTAACATTGCTGGCAAAATCGTTAACATATTTTGTAATTGTTTCCTTGTCGATATCTACCTGCTTCAATTGTTCTACCAAAGAATCAACACTGTTTTTAATTCCGACTGTAACATCTTCAACCGCATTTTTTAAGCTGTCTACTGTTTTAGCGAATGTGTCTTCTTCTTGAGTAGTTTCTTCAGTTTCTACTTTTTCTTCTTCTTGGTTTAAATCTTTATTTTCTTCCATTTTATTATTTTTCTTCCTTTCCTTCCGCTTCTATTACGGAATTATTATTCTTGGTTTTATTATCAAGCTTTTCAAGCATTGATAAGACCATACTCTTAAATTGTTGATATTCTTTCGACCATTTGTCAATTGCCTTAAGTACGATTCTTTCGCAAGCTGCTCTAACTGCTTCTACAGTCATTGATACATTATTTACAGTTTTTACTGTGGAATTCAAATCTTTCACATAGCCATTTACGACATCTAAAGTATCATTAAGACTTGAAATAGTAGAAGTAGCAGAATCAACTGTAACCTTAACACTGTCAACCGTCTGGTCCAATTTGGAGATAGTTCTCATTAATTTGATTATTAGCACAATTAGACAAATTAACGCTATTACCCCAAACACAGGCAATAAGGCTTTAAAAATATTACTAACTAATTCTAAAGCTTCCATCTAAATTCACCTCTCATTAAATATAGCATACTTTGAAAATGTTTTCAAACAATATCGTATTCCTTACATATGAAATCAAACGATAAAAAATGACTGATGTCCCAAAGGAACAAATCAGTCAGATAAAATGCTATAAAAATCAGTATTTATTAACTTGCCTTTTCTTTAGTTTGACAGTTTTCTTTTCTACCTTTTGAGAGTTCATTTTTAATTTTCAAGAAAAGATAAACACATCCCATTACCAAGATAACCAAGATAAATAAAGACTTCAATAGTTCTAAGCAAACCAATAATTTAGCACACATAAAATCTCAACCTGCGTTTTTAAATTTTTGCTGTTACAAAATACTCGTAAGACAAATTTTGCCCTTTTGATAAAGTGTAAATATTGATTAATTTACAATAATAATAATAATAAAGATCCTCTATGTAAATATGTTTTAATCAAATAAATAGAGTTGTAAAAAATGCATACCTTAACTACAATAAAATAGGGAAAAAAAGATGATTATCGAACAATTAAAAATGTTTATTGAAGCAGCCAATCGGCAAAATATTGCCCAATGTGCCGAATTATTTCAAACAACCAAAGACAGAATCCGAAACCAGATAATTCATTTGGAAAAAGAGGTAGGTTATCCATTATTTGTAAAAACGCCAAGAGGTTCATATCTCAACGAAGATGGTGAAATAATGTATCAAGCCATCAGTAAAATGTTAGTCGAGTATCAAAATGCTATGGCAGCCATCAACCTCAATCACAGTAAAGAAAATCAATTAATCAAAATTGCGATTACCAAAAATCCCAACAAAAATTACTTCTATGCTCTGCACTTCAAAAATAACAGATTAAATGACAACAAAGTTGAGTTTGTTTTTCTGGAATATAACGATTTTTACAATGCCTTGATTAAAGAAACCGTTGACTTTTGTTTTTGGTATGGAAATAGAAATATTCAAAAGAACAAAAGCTTGGCTTCTTATAGTATATGTGAAGATCAATTATGTTTGATAGTTAATAATGACTCAGCCTTAGCAAATCTAAATCAAATAACGATAGACGCAGTTATTGATCAAACAATTTACTATCATCCCCAGATACTAACTCCCAAAATAAAACAGTGTATCAACAAACTTAAAGCCAATAACAATATAATTCCCCTTTCAATAGAAGATTACGACCAACCATACAATATAATCAGGGAAAAATCAGCTTGCTTTTTATGTCACAATAATTACGCCAAAATCTCCCACCGCAACAATCAGCAGCCTGTTTTATTATCGGATATAAAAGAAAACTATTATTTGGTTTGGAAAAAATCAACTGAGAAGAACATAATTGCGCAAAATATTATCGCTCACTTTAACCGGTTGAGTAAATAAGAACAAAAAAAGGGGCTGTAAAAAAATAAAAATTTAGGAAACTATGTAGAGGCTTGCAG
>JBJFHD010000075.1:0-3051 GCA_051893335.1 Erysipelotrichaceae bacterium
CCGGGCTTTTTGAAAATAGCCTCCACATTTTCTACTGCATATTTATAATGCCAAATGTCGGCAGTTGTAAATATGCCGTCGTCATCTTCTAATGCATAGTTGTAAATGCAATCAGCAATAACGGTTACAACATCAGCAGCACATTTTTGGTCTATCCATCTACCGTTATGTGATTTTCTTATGTCATAGTCATATTGATTGCAAAAATCAATAATTGCTTGTTGTGTCAACATATCTTACCCTCATTTCATATATTCAAAGATCGTGAGTTGTACATTATTATCCTCTTCAATAAACTTTTCGGTTATAGGAGATTTTTTATCTTTCTCTCTTAACAAACCATAGAAGAAAACCGAACAAGCATCAACATTTAATGATCTTGTTTGATAGTTTCTTGCAATCTGATAGAACTCACGATATTCCTGTGTGGAGAAAAACTCCATTTGTTTATCAGTGGGAACAATATCCTTTTTAGAAATTAAAATCGCTAACGAGCCATTTACAACGCAGTTCTTAGGCTTTCTCATCACACGAGGCTTATAGGTCATATTAGGTGTTAGATAAACATCATCTCTATCTAAATACGCAGACACCGCTAAGCCTTTTAATGCATCATAGTTGATGTAAGAATCATAATCGCTTAAATTAATGATTTCTTTTCCGTCATCACTTATATTGCGTGATTTTAATACACGAACGTCCCCTGAATCGGAGAGCAGAGTATTCGTGATTTGTCTATCCCTAAAAACCTTAAAAACATTGAAGTCGAGTTTTTTGCAAACATCATCGAACCGACTGTCACGATAAATAATCCAATAAGGAAGTTTTTCATCAAAGATATATTTTTGGGACTGAGACAGGTATTTACCGTGAGTAATAGAAGCTACACGAGTATTTGATGGACGGCTGAGGTTATTGATAAAAACTGCTAAAGTTTCTACAAGAACGCCTGGAAAACCTTTCTCACCAAAATCAATGATGCACTCGATGGCCTTTTCCGAAAGATAACTTCTTGTAGGTGCGAACTCAGGTGTATTTAACAAGAACTTCGGGAAAACCAAGGCTACATAATTACCAAGATTGATTGCCTTGTCTAAAAAGAAAGAACAAATATTTGTTGTTGCTTTGTTAATTGCATTGCAGCGATAAACATTTAGCAGTTTATTAGTGGATTTCATTTTGAAGAAAGGCGGATTTCCAATTATGTAATCATACTTTTCTTCAAAGTTATGAAGCAGAAAATCATCGTGGATATAATTGATCGTACAAGTGTCGGGAATGTTGTAATATTGTAAGATTAATTCAGCAAATTCCAAACTGTGCTCATCAATATCAACAACATCAAGGATTATTCTTTTTCCCTCAAATTTTTTGATAATAAGGGGCAGAAAGTTACCAACGCCAACCGATGGCTCAAGAATACGAATGATATCCTTGTCTGTATCCGGCAATGCTTTCATCATTTCGGTAATAAGAGTTTTGCTTGTGAAAAAAGCAGCGTTATCGGTACGGCTTGTATTAGCTAATTCTGCAATCTTGCCTAAAGTTGTAGCAGACAAATTCATCGGATTATTCACAATGAAATCTCTTAAATTATCAACCTCGGACAATTTGTTAGAAGAAACCAATTTGTTGATAGTTGCTGTGTTAAGAGGCGGATGTTTCAATGCAGATTTAATTTTTTTGGCAATAGATTGAAAGATTACAGTAGGAACCGCTTCTCCTAAAGATTGACGAATTTTAATTTCTTCTTTCTTCAAAAAGGCTCTTTTTTGTTCAGTAGGCAAATCATTTAATATATTAAAGTCAGTTTCTACCCATTTGAACGAGTACGGAACGGTCATCATCAGCATTAATTCTCTAATGCTGAAAACTCTATCATCACAAGGATGTACTGTATTTTGGCTTGCCATTTGGTCATTTCTCGTATGAATACAAGGACCGACTTTGTCCCAATACTGACGAGTATATTTATCTGCGTTTTTGCGTTGATTGATAACTATTTTGCCACCAACTACTCGATGAGGCTTTTTATTATCATCAACATTGTCAAATGCCGATTGTCCTTCCTTTATATCTGCAATCCACGCCCGCATATGTTCAGGATAAGGTCTGAAGGAATGATAGATATCGTTTTCGTCTATTTCACCAAACTCTTTTAGAGGCTTTAAGTCGCCAATTACCTCTCTTAATGTACGCTCTTTAACAAGATCAGGATATAGTTCCAAAGGAGAAACTTCATCAGCATAGTCTTTGGATACACCAATAACAACAGTACGTTGTCTACTGGAACAAGCACCGTAATTTTTGAAATTAATTACACGAGAAGTATACGAGTATGCCTGTCCTAAATTATTCTCAATCGCAGCCGCAATCGACTTATGCTCGCCGTCAATATCAGTGCAAACTGTTTTCATAAAAGCAGGCACATTCTCGAAAATAAAGAACCGAGGATTTATCTGCTTGATAACTTTAATAGATTCAATGACCAAAGAGTTACGAACAATTTCGGTTTCACTCTTTTTATGATTTGCTACAGACATACCCTGACAAGGAGGAGTAGCAATTACAACATCAATTCGAGACAGTCCTTCTCTATTTTTCCAAAGTGCAATTTGATCATAAAGAGCATTCTTCGTAGCATCTTCGGTAATATCTCCACAAATATATCCACTTTCATATTTGCATTTTTTATTAAATTTTTGAACCTCTAATCTTCTCGTTATAAGCTCGTTAGTGGCAACGCAATCGAATCCCTCTAACTTAAAGCCATAGCATCCGATACCCGCACTACTAAACAAGCTAATATATGTAGGCTTATCTACTGTTTTCATTATAAATACCTCTTCTTTATATTGCTTGTTTTTCGTCGGGAATCAATTCCATAATATCTTCTATCTTGCAATCAAGAGCAGCACATATTTTAACTAATACTTCAACCGTAACATTTTCGTTTTTTCCAAGCTTCGCAATTAGCGTATTGCTTATTCCCGCAGCTTCGCCAAGTTCTTTTTTCTTCATATTTTTATCAATAAGAAGCTTCCATAATTT
>JBJFHD010000076.1:0-3032 GCA_051893335.1 Erysipelotrichaceae bacterium
CCTTTCCATTCCATGATATATACTCCACTATTGTCGAATGTCCGCAACGGCTACCGTTTTTTGATTGCGGTGGACAAATGATAAAACACGCCCACCGCAACCGCCGCCTTCGGATCATCCGCATTCATTCACTTGCTTTAGCAAGGAGTATTTCAAAGCTTTTGGCTATCTGCACCAACTCTTCTCTGCTCAATGTGGTATCCCAAACGATAAAGTCGGTGTTATCAAGAATTAAAAACCGCCGTTCCACAGTCTCGCCTTCAAACTCTATTTTTTGCATTCCATAGATCGCACTGTTAGACAGCCCGGTGCTACTCACCAGATCGGATACCAAATGATACGAAAACTCATTGTGATCCCCATCCACACACATACACAAAATATCAGGATCAACATTTGAATCTCCGATATATTCCGTTCTGTACTCCGATAAAATCGGACCGTTTTCATCAACAAAACAAGCCAGTCCGTCTTTTATGACCAACTCCCAGTTTTCGGGTACTTTCACCGTTCCACACCCGGGTAATTCTACCACTTTGGGGTTATAATCCTTTGGTAAACCGTCTCCACAACTGCATAAACATACCACAACTGCCAGCAGCATCATTGAAACAATTCTTTTCATATAATCATCTACTCCCATTTCCGTTTTTTCAATACCCTTTGGAAAAATTAAAAATATCTCGCCAAATCCCTGAAAAAAGATGCGTATGCCAAATTCCCGCTTGTTTGTTTTTACTTCTTTTAATTCGTTTTGTAAGAACAACAGACTCAGTTGTTCGTTTATGCCATTATTATAGCACTCTTTGGTGAAGGTTTCTACCGTCTTTTGTGCGGCGTTGCCTTAATTAAGCAAATGCGAAAAAGCCAGTTTTTTATTCTACAAATACAGTATGTTTCCTCTTTTCTTATTTGCCTTTTAAAAATAGTACGATATCGTATATACAAAGAGCAATTCCGCCTAATATTGTAATCAATATAGTTAATATCGCTATAATTCTAAACGGCATAATTTGTATAAATTTAGAATCGCGAATTTTAACCCAAAACAAAGAAAACAGGAATAAGCCAAGCTCGACTATGTGCAGTAAAATTTGCATGTCCATTGTATCCCCCTAAAAGCTTAGATTAAATCCACCTTTACAAAAGTGCTTTCTTTATTTCGTTCAAACCAGCAGGTATATTATAAAGTAGAACTTTTATATGCCAAAGAAGAGTAATAATCGTTGTAACTGCTATAATCGTTCCCCAGTATTGTCCTAACGGCATTAGTCCTAACGCCGTACCAACCAATCCTGCTATTACATTAGCAGTGAAGGTCCCCAGTGCAGCAACAACAAAACCTTTTCTTATAGAGGAAATAATCGCCAGCAAACCTGGATTTGTCAAGAAGTGGCAAAGAAATGATACCTAATTGACTTTTTCAAAAGAAAAATCATATTTCTTCGGCACCTCAATGCTTGCACACGCTTCACTTTTTAAGTTGGTCAAAGCATTACAAATCTCTTTTTGTGAAAATGACCTATTGCACTCAAATCTTTGATATGCAGAATATAGTGTGTATTGATTATCCTTAATTCTGATTATTTGCAAAGCGGGCACAACATCAGATTCCACAGAATTAAACACAAAAGATCTATAATTGCTTTTCACCCATTTTTTAATGGATGAAAAAAGTTCAAACAGTGCAACACCGTCTTCGTTGTAAAAAACAGTATTACCAACTGTTATTTGCAGACAGCCAAAGAATTCATAAATATCAGTAGTATTATGAAACTCTGGATAGTGTTCGTTCGTAGTAAACTTAAACTCTAACATAAGATAGAATCACCAAGTCTTGTTTTTTACTGTTCCCATCATTTGTTCAATCTCTTATTTGTAAGTTATCTGTGAAACTCATAACAAGCATTGTTTTCACATAGTATCAGTTCAACTCTTGCGCATCAACTCTTTTCAATTGTTTCAAGATTGATTATCAAATAATCAATTATTGATTTCAAAGAATCAAAACTTCTTTTATCATCTTTTAAGATGGCACAGAGAGGAATCAAACGATCACAGAAAAAATGTTTTTTTCTGATACAGCATGAAAACTCTCCTCTATCTGATGTGATGATCAAGAAAACATTGTGAAGAGTTTGAATTTCCAATTCTATATTGCCGAAAAAGCCATAATCAACCTTGTATTTTTTTACTTCGCCAATATCCTTGCAAAGTTTTTTCACAGAATTGATGTCCATAATTATTTGGGCCCCATACCCCAACCTCCTTGTATAATTTTATAGCCATGTTCAAGTAGATACTGAAGCTCTTTATCGAAATAACCCGTAACATTATTTGAATACGCATTTGTCTGAAGCGTGATCTTTTGACCAGCTTCAATTATTTTATCCAAAAACGCTTTATTGGCAGCCCATTGAGCAGATTTAGACATGGTTTTCCACACGCTATCGGCAATTTGGAATACGCTTGAGCCTAATTTTTCCGCCAGACTTACATATAATGGATATTTACCCAAGACAACACTTCCAGAACCTGTGGCAATTCCCAAAAATTTGTAAACCCACATAGGAGTAGATGCAATTAAGTTTGGACTTGAAAAAATGAATCCCTTTATAATAACTGTTAATGCGCTAGCAGCAAACCAGCCAATAACAGCCCCGCCGATAACAACCCCGGTTCTAATTGTCCAGTATGTAACCTTGCTCCAAAATGAGTCCTTATCAGGATAATAACCAAGACACCTCGCAATATAGTCACCTAAGAACCACCCAGCAATTGCTCCAATTGCAGCAAAAACAGCCTGAATTGGTGAATTTCCATTATTATCATATCCTATTACTGGATTATTGTAACAATAAGCATACAACAATATTGATCCAACATTTATCGGAGTTGCAAGTTGTTGTACATCATCCGCATTCAGGAACCGTCCGATTGTGGGGTCGTAGTATCGGCTCTGGAGGTAGTAGAACCCAGTTTCACGGTCGTAGATGTAGCCACGGTAGGTTAACGGGTTGTTGAAAATCAGT
>JBJFHD010000077.1:0-50862 GCA_051893335.1 Erysipelotrichaceae bacterium
AGATTGTCAGAGATGAAATTATCGAACTGTTAGGCGACGGGGAAAGCTCGCTTAATTATGCCAGTAACGGTTTAACCGTAGTTATGATGGTCGGTTTACAGGGTACCGGAAAAACTACCAGTGCAGCTAAAATCGCAAATTTAATCGCTAAAAAACAGGCTAGAAAGCCGCTTTTAATCGCTGCCGACTTAGTCAGACCGGCTGCTGTTGAGCAGTTAAAAACACTGGCTCAACAATGTCAGATTGAAGCTTATAGTTTAGATAATAATACCAAGGCAACTAAAACTGTCAGCGAGGGATTAAAGTATGCCAAGGAAAATAGCTTTGATACCGTTATTATCGATACTGCCGGTCGTCTGCATGTTGATAAACAATTGATGAATGAACTGGTCGAGATCAAAAAGATTGCCAAGCCTAATGATATTTTGTTAACAGTTGATGCATTGACCGGTCAGGATATAGTCAATGTCGCCAAGGAATTTGATAATTATTTATCCATCAGTGGCTTAGTAGTAACCAAGTTTGATGGTGACAGCCGTGGCGGTGGTGTTTTATCGGTAAAGGCTGTTACAAATGTTCCGGTCAAATTTGTCGGAACAGGTGAAAAGATTGAAGATATCGATATTTTCTATCCGGACAGAATGGCTTCAAGAATTTTAGGTATGGGCGATTTGGAAACATTAGTGGAAAAAGCCCAGGAACAGTTTGACCAAGAGCTTGCTCAAAGAGCGATGGAAAATATGATGAATGGTACTTTCTCATTAGATGATATGCTGGTTCAAATGAAGCAGTTGAAGAAATTAGGCCCATTATCTGGGGTAATGAAAATGATCCCGGGAATGAACCAGTTTGCCGGTCAGCTTGATGGAATGGATACCGAAGCAATGATGAAAAAACAGCAGGCCATCATTCAATCAATGACTCCTTATGAAAGAAAGCATCCGGAAACTTTAAGAAGTTCGCATAAGAACCGAATTGCCAAAGGCAGCGGCACAACGGTTAATGATGTCAATAAGCTGATTAACTCCTTTGAAAGAAGCAAGAAACTGATGGCTTCGATGGGATTATCACGCTTTAAATTTTAATTAAAGCTGTTAAGTAAAAATACTTGACAGGCGCATTGTTTTAGAGTATAGTAGTGAAGTATTATTTAGAAAGAGGTATTTATGGTTAAATTACGTTTAAAAAGATTAGGTTCTAAAAAGGCTCCTACTTACAGAATTGTAGCAGCAGACTCAAGAAGTCCAAGAGACGGTAGAATTATTGACACTGTTGGTTTATATAATCCGACAACAAATCCTGCAACTGTCAGAGTTGACGAAGAAAAAGCTTTAAAATGGTTAAAGGACGGCGCTCAACCAACTGATACAGTTAGAGATATTCTTTCAAAACAGGGAATCATGAAGAAATTTCATGAGTCTAAATAGTAATGATTGATTACGAAAAAACCCTATTGGACTTGGTTAGTCCAATGGTTGATGAGCCTGATAAAATCAAGATTCAAAAGATGGACAGCATCAATGAAAACGAAGTTTTATTGTATGTTTATGCTACAAGCAGCGATATTTCTCGTTTGATTGGCAGAGGCGGCAATATGGCTTCTTCAATCAGACATATGATGTCGGTTTGTTCAGCTGTCGACAATAAAAAAGTCAGTATTAAATTTGAATCTTATTAAACCGTTGATAAATTAAAGATGCACTGCCTGTGCATCTTTTTTTTGCCGGTCAAATAATGTAAAATATAAAAAGCAGGTGATGATTATGGAATATCTGAGAGTAGGTAATATAGTAAATACATTTGGCATTAAAGGCGAGTTGAAAGTTAAGTCATTATCCGATTTTCAACAGGAACGCTTTAAAAAAGATCAGCAGCTTTATATAAAATATCATGACGAATATATTGCGGTAATAGTCAATTCTTATCGGCTGCATAAAGGTTTTGTTTTGGTTTCGTTTAAAGATTTGCTGGATATAAATTTAGTCGAAAAATATAAGAATTGCGATATTTTTATCAGTAAAGATGATATCAGTTTGCTTGCTAAGGGAGAATACTATTTCTTCCAGCTAAGAGGTTGTCAAGTCTACCACGATAATCAGCTAATCGGTGAAGTTACTGCGGTAGAAGGGCAGTATCAGACCTTATTAAGAATTCAAGGTAAAGATAAGGAAGTATTAATCCCGTATGTTGCCAGCTTTATTAAATCAGTTGATATTCAAGCCAACCGTATTGATATCGATGTTATCGAGGGCTTGTTATGAAAATCAAAATAATGACTATTTTTCCTGAAATGTTTGAGGGATTTATAAATACCTCAATCATTAAAAGAGCTATCGAAAAAGGGCTAATCGAAATTGAAGTGATTGATTTCAGAGAGTATTCTACTGATAAAAATAAAAGGGTAGATGATTATCCTTACGGTGGGGGAGCCGGGATGATTTTAGCCTGTCAGCCGATTTTAGACTGTCTTAAAGATATTAAAAGCGATAACAGTTATGTGGTAATAACCGATCCAGCCGGAAGAAAGTTTGACCAGTCGCTGGCCAAAGATTACAGCAGTAAAGAAGAACTGATTATTATCTGCGGTCACTATGAAGGATTTGACGGCAGAGTTTATAATTTCGTCGATGAAAAGGTTTCTATCGGAGATTTTGTTTTAACCGGCGGAGAGCTGGCCAGCATGGTAATTTGTGATGCGGTCAGCCGTCTAGTAAATGGGGTTATCAGTTCTGATTCAACCAGCGAGGAATCCTTTGAAAACAATTTGCTGGAATATCAACAATATACCAGACCGGCTGTCTATCAATCGATGGCAGTACCCGAGGTTTTATTAAGCGGCCATCATGAAAACATCAGGCGATATCGTTTAAAAGAACAACTCAAGAATACTTATTTATATCGTCGGGATTTACTTCAGCTTCATCAATTTACGGATGAAGAAAAACAATTGATGCAGGAAATATTGGCAGAGTTATGATTGAATTAATTTTAGAATTCGAATTGAAAGTATCGGCCTTTTTGCAGAATCTTTTTTCCGATACCTTTTTACAGCCAATTATGTTGTTGATTAATAATGTTTTTTCTTTTTTTGGTGAATCTTTATTGGCGGTTTTGATTATTTGTTTTGTCTATTTTTGTTTAGATAAGCAAAAGGGAAAAATACTGGGTTTCGCTTTGATATCAACCTGTATTGTCAATTCTATGGTAAAAAACGTCTTTAAAAGAAAAAGACCTTATATGCAAAGTGATGAAATCGAATTATTAAGGAATGTTGAGGGTTATTCTTTTCCTAGCGGACATAGCAGTAATTCTGGCTGTTTATATCCCTTAGTTGGTAGGCTGTTTAATAATAAAATAACTAAAAGATTAGCTGTTCTTTTGCCGTTAATGGTGGCTTTTTCTCGAATATATTTAGGTGCTCACTTTTTAAGCGATGTGCTGTCAGGTTTATTGCTGGGTTTTATGATGATGATATTTTCCCTTTATGTTTTTTCTCACCGCAATAAATCGACAACTGTATTTATCTGTCTGGCTGTATATTCATTGGGCTTACTTTATTGTGATACTGCCGATTATTACTCGGGATACGGTTTGTTTGTCGGATATTTGCTGTCGAGTTATTTTGAAGAAAAATATGTTAATTTTTCAATCAGCAGCGATTTTAAAGTCAACTTAAAAAGATTTATAATGGCATTGTTGGTGTTTGCTATCAGTAATTTTTCAATTAGCTATCTTATTCATTTAGCTGGTTGGAAGCATCTTATTTTCAAGACTCTGCGTTATTGTTTAACTGTCTTTATTGTCATGGGGTTGCTTCCGATAACTTTTAAAAAGAAGTTATAAAAGACCTTGAATTTCAGCTTTAGGGTATGCTAATATATATAGGCATTAGCTGAATAGTTCCGCTAATATTTTGATTATGAACTATTTCATTAGTTGCGTGGATAAAGAGGAGATAGTATGAATTTAAAATTAGTTGATCAAATTACTAAGGCTCAATTAAAGACAGATGTTCCTTATTTTGAACCGGGCTGTACTGTAAGAGTATCAGTAAAAATTCAGGAAGGTGACAAGACTCGTATTCAGGTATTTGAGGGTATTGTTATCGCAATTAACGGCGGCGGCATTTCTAAGACATTTACAGTTAGAAAGATGTCTAGCGGTGTTGGAGTAGAAAGAACATTCCCAGTTCATTCTCCAATCATTGATAAGATTGAAGTAGTTCGTTTCGGTAAAGTTAGAAGAGCTAAATTATTCTACTTACGTGGACGTTCTGGAAAAGCTAGCAGAATTGAAGAAAAACGTTAATTTGAAATGGCCGGTTTATGCCGGCCTTTTACTTAATAAGATATGGAAAAACTAAAATTAAAAATTGAAGAAATGATTGCGGTTGTATTGGCAATCTTAATGATGTATTTAGATGATTTGTGGGATATTATTAAAACAGTAGTAATAACTTGTGTAGTCTGTTTTTTGATAACCCATTTTGTCGTTATGCCGGTGAGAGTAAACGGTACCAGCATGTATCCGACTTTGTACAATAATTCTATTGGTTTTTCTTCTGTTATTTCAACAAAGATTGAACAAATAGAGCGTTTTGATATCGTCATAGTTCATCTAGACGATAAAAATGAAAATCTAGTCAAAAGAGTAATCGGTTTGCCAAATGAAACAATAGAGTATATTGATGATGTTTTATATGTCAATGGGACTGCCATTGAGGAAACTTTTTTGGATCAGCAGTATTGCGACAGTCAGAAAATACTTAGGGGATTAACAAATTTTACCGGCGATTTTTCTTATCAATTAGGTGAAAATGAGTATTTTTGTTTAGGCGATAACCGACCGGTATCTTCCGACAGTCGTTTTTATGGCCCGTTTTCGTCAGAACAAATTATCGCAAAAGGAGTGTTTGCTATTTTGCCTATAAGTCAGTTTGGGCTTGCCCAATAGTTGAATGCTCTTTTATGTAATCTTTGGGCGATAAGTTGGTTATCTCTTTGAAAACTCTAGAGAAGTATGAATTATAACTGTATCCTAAGTAGGTGCTAATGCTAGAAATTGTCTTGTTTTTTTCTAACAATAACTCTTTAGCTAAATCTATTTTAACTTCATTAATGTATTGGCTTATACTATTAGAGGTCTGATTTTATCGCTAGTTTTTATTGAATCCGATAAATGAGTGATGATATATACATAGATGTCATTACATAAGAATAAATTGGTGGTTAATTAAGCCACCTTTTCATGTTTTACTTTATTACGGCTAACTGGTTAAAGGGTTTTCTATTTATGGATTGTTTGTGGTAAGATATCCTTGTAAGGAATATTGAAAATGAAAAGAGTTAATTGGTTATTTGCCGGGGCTTTTGGTTTATTAATAGGTGTTTTAGCGGTGATATTGGATTTGTTTACCGATAATATGGGGAATATTTTCTCACAGTTAGCTGTCTTTATTTTGATTGGGGTAGTTATTTCCCTTTACAGTAACAAACCTATAACAGCAGCCGTTAATATGTTCAGCTTTTCAGCTTTTATGCTGTTGGGGTATTATTTGTTGAAATACTTGCTGAAGATCGATATCTTTGTCGATTATATTGTCGGATGGGCTGTAGTTTGTCTAATTTCACCTTTTTTGGCCATCATTGTTTACAGCAGTAAAAAAAGAAATGTTTTTTCTCTGATAATTAAAGTCGGTATTGTTATGGTATCTTTACTATCGTCATATATTTTATTTGATCGAATTCGTTTTTACGATATCCTTATAAATCTGATAATTGTTTATTTTTTATTTTTCAGAAAGGATTATTATGAAATTTGAAAATGAAGTAACCGTTGAACTAGCTTGTGATATTAAGACAATTGAGCACATCTTGCTTGAAAACGGGTTTAGCAGCAAAGAAAGATTTCTGCTTTCTGACCGCTATCTGATTCATAAGTCGGACTTAGGTATTTCTGATGATCTAAAACTGTTAAATCATTGTCTGCTGTTGCGTAGCTGCAATGGTGAAAAGAAATTGACCTATAAGTACAAGGAATATGACAGTTTGCAGCAAATCGTAAAACAGGGTAAAAGTGAATGTCTTATCGGTGATATCGATGACTGTCTGGAAGTATTACAGTCAGTCGGTTTTGTTGCTTTGATTGAAATAGTTGATACAATGACGGTTTACTCTAATGGTATTGACGAGCTCGCTTTACAGCAGGTCAATGATAAGCATTTATATATTGAAATAGAAGAAAAGTGTAAACATATTAATAAGCAATATCAATCCATTGAAGAAATCAAAGCAGTTATTCGTAAATACAATATACCGATTAAAAATGATGACTTTTTTGCTAAGAAGGCTTTGATCGAGTTGCAGCAGAGCAAAAGACCCTAACAGTTGATTTTTTTAAAGAGTTCTGCCAATAACAAATGTACATTGCATTTTTGATTTGGCTAAAAAACAACAAATATAATTTTTGATTAAGAAGCGTAAAGATTATTTTACGTTTTTTTGTGTTCCGCCCATTTTTTTATTGGTTAATAAAGAACATTTTAATAATCGATCAAAAAGCAGTCAAAGGGGTAATTGTGAATTATTTTTCAAGCTCATCAAGTACAAATGTACATCACAAAAAATGAAGAAAGCACTTACAATTAAGTCGTAAGGAGAAATTATGACTTATTCAAGAGATAATGATGATTACATGCTATATCGAATCGCACGAGATTACTATTGCTTAGATATGGCCCAAAAAGAAATAGCCAAAAGAGAGAGTATTTCTCGACCACATGTAAGCAGACTTTTAAAAAAGGCCAGAGAATGCGGAATCGTTACCATTGAGGTTAAAAAGCCAAACTCTCTTACTTCCGTCCAATTAGCTGAAAAACTGAAAGAATTAACCGGTTTGGAAATCATTGAAGTTGCTACTTCCAATCAATTTCAATATACCAATCCTGCTGAATTGTCTAAAGTTATTTCCGATTTTGCTGCTACAAACTTAATCAAATATTTATACGGTAGAAAATACATCGGAGTCGGTATTGGTAAAACACTGTATTTAACTGTTAAGAAAATGATGCCGCTGGATTTAAAAGGATCCAATATTGTTCCTTTAATCGGAGTTGCGAAAAAGTGTCACAGCAGTATGCAATGCAACTTATTGGTATCACTGTTATCTGATGTTACAAAGTCGACGGGTTATTTTACAAATTTGCCGATAGTTGTCGAAGAAAGCGAACAGCAGAACGAATTATTTTTATCAAGATACCGGGAACTGCAGAATGAATGGGAAAAAGTCGAGGTTGCCATTGTCGGTTTGGGTAGTCCTTATAAATCGACAAAAAAAGAATTTATTTTAAACGAAGCAACCGATGCCTATAAACAGGTTATTGTCAAAAGCAAGAACGTCGGAGATATCTTAACCAGTTATTTCAGAAGAGACGGTTCAGAAATAGTGGTTAGAAATTCTTACAAAAGGGTCAGCATTTCGATTCCTCAATTAGCGAAAGTACCAAATGTAATATGTTTGGCTGGCGGTAAAGATAAACTGTTGGGTATTTTGACCGCTATTGAAAATAAATATATTAACGGACTGATTACTGATAGTTATACAGCGAGTGAACTTATAGATATTTTTACAAAGAAAGGAGACAAATCAAAATGTTTAGTATTGTTTTAGCCAGTCATGGCGGCTTTGCGAAGGGTTTACTGGAAGCAGTGGAATTTATTGCAGGTAAACAAGAAAAGATATCAACTTATGGATTATATCTTGGCGATGATATTGAGCAGTTCAGTGCTGACTTATCCAAAGAAATCCACGATAAATTGGATGATGAGGGAGTGTTGGTTTTAACGGATTTGGTATCAGGCAGTCCGTTTAATGCGACTGTCGGGGCCATGGACGATGAGAGAATAATTCATTTTACGGGAATGAATATGGCGATGCTATTAACGGTTGTCTGTCAAAGGCCGTATATGGATTTACAACAGATAGCTCAAACTTTATTACAGGAAAGCAAATCCGGGATGTTGAATGTTAATGAACTTCTTGCAAGTTTACAAGAAGATGAGGAGGAATAATTATGAAAAAGTTTTCACTTGTTAGAATCGATGATCGTTTGATTCATGGTCAAATTGCTACACAATGGCTTAAATATGCTCACGGAAATAAAGTGGTGATAATTGATAATAATGTTCCACAGCATCCAATTCAAGTCAGAATTCTTAAAGCAGCAGCTCCTCCGGGAGTAAAGGTTTTGATTAAAACTGTGGACGAAGGCATAGAATTCTGTAAAAAAGAGCCAAAACCGGACGAAAGCATAGTGGTTTTGGTAAAGGTTCCAGAGGTTATTGAGGCTCTTGTTGATGCCGGAATTGAAATGAAAGACGTTATCCTGGGTGGAATGGGTTATAGAGAAGGAAGAAAAAGACTAAATAAAAATGTTTCAGCCAGTGAAGAAGAAATTGAATGTATGAAAAGGCTAGTTTCTAAAGGAATTAATATTTACTATCATTTAGTTCCTGAAGAAGCACCTATTAGCTTAGACAGAGTATTAAAGGAGGATTAGTATTTATGAACTTTGTGCAAGCGTTAATATGCGGTATTTTCTATTATTTGAATGCCAGTCCATGGGTAATGGGCGCTGGATTCTACACTATTGGTAAACCATTAGTATTAGGTTTCTTGGTAGGCTTAATCTTAGGCGATCCGGTTCAGGGAACTATTGCCGGTGCTACTATTCAGTTGATTTACTTAGGCGTTATGTCTACCGGTGGATCATATCCAGCTGATGCCGGATTAGCAGGAATTATTGGAACTGCTTCAGTTATCTTGGGCGGTTTATCTACTTCAGAAGCAGTTGCGGTGGCTGTACCAATCGGTTTAGCCGGAACAGTATTATATCAATTAAGAATGTTGTCGGCTGTTCCATTTACTCATTTGGCAGATAAAGCAGCTGAAGAAGGAAATTCAAAGAAATTATTCTTCGCTAATATTGTTGGTCCACAAATTGCTTTAGCAGCTATTTATGTAATTCCATGTACATTAGCTTGTTACTATGGAGTAGATGCTATTAGTGCTTTAATCAATATGTTAGCCGGAACAAAGATTTTATCTGTATTATCAACTGTTGGTGGAATGTTAGCAGTTATTGGTATTGCGATGAATATGAAGGCAATCTTTAAAGGAGATGCAAGACCATTCTTCTTTATCGGATTCTTATTAGTTGTATATTTGAATTTCAATATGATTGCGATTTCTTGTTTCGCATTACTCTTTGCGATAGTTTATATCCAATTAAAACCAGATAATAAAGAAGTAACAGTTATGGAGGACGAAGACGATGACTAATGAAGTAAAAAAGGTATCAAAAAAGACCTTGAATAAATGTTTTGTAAACTGGTTGGTATTTGCTCACTCTTGTTATAACTACGAAAGATTACAGGGTACAGGTTTCTGCTATGCAATGGAACCGGTTATCAGCGAACTTTACAAAGATGATCCAGAAGGAAAGAAACAGGCATTAATGAGACATACTGCTTTCTTCAATACCGAAGTACGTATCGGTTCAGCAATTGTCGGTTTGACAGCTGCTATGGAAGAAAGAATTGCCAGTGGTGAAAAAGAATTGGCAGATGATGCTTTGCCATCAATTAAATACGGTTTAATGGGTCCGTTAGCCGGTATCGGTGATACATTCGTTCAGGCTATTTTATCACCGTTATTATTGTCATTTGGTATCGGTTTAGCTATGGAAGGCAATGTATTTGGTCCAATAATGTATTTCGTTCTGTTCTTAGTATTGTTGTATATCATGGGAAGATATAGCTTCAATCTGGGTTACAAAAAAGGTGATGAAACCATTATGCAGTTAATTGAAAGCGGCAAGATTAATAAGATTATTGCCGGTGCAGGAATTATGGGTTGTACAGTAATGGGTGCTTTAGTAGCAAACTATGTTTCTTTAACAACAAAAGTTCAATTCCAATTAACTACTGGTGTATTTGATTTACAGGCCAACTTCTTTGATGCCATCATGCCGAAGATTTTACCATTATTATTAACTTTAGGTGTTTATTATTTAATGGATAAAAAAGGTTGGTCATCATTGAAAACAATGCTAGCTTTGATTGTTGCCGGTGTAGTATTAGGTTTAGTAGGCATTATCTAATTTGTCTAGCATAATCTATTTGGAAGGAGTGTTATTTATATGGAAAAAATGAAGGTAGTCGCTATTACGGACTACAAAAAAACATCGGTTTTGGAGATCGATAAACCTACTCCAAAACCAAATCAGGTATTAATTCATTTGCACGCATGTGCATTGTGTACATTTGAACAGCGAGTATTTTCACAAGTTACTAAAAAAGCCTTACCTTATGTGGGCGGTCATGAATGTGCCGGTATTATTGAAGCTATTGGTGAAGATGTAATTGCCGATGAGTTACCTATCGGTCAAAAAGTAGCTGTCAGAGTGCTGAATCATTGTGGAACTTGTTACTATTGCAGGCATGGGCAAGAGAATTTGTGTAAGAATTCTTACAAGAAATCAGCAGCTTCTGCCGGACAACTGTTACCAAATGGACTGGGTGAATATTTGTGCGTCGATGCCAATCAGGTTTATAAATTAGCAAATGACCTTCCATATGAACAAGCGGTATTTGTAGAGCCTTTTGCTTGTGTTTTGAACTCAATTGAAAGAGGTCAGATTCAACTTGGCGATGATGTTGTTGTCATCGGTGGCGGCGTCATGGGAATTCTGCATGTAATAGCTGCTAAATTATCCGGTGCTCGAGTAATTTTAAGCGAACCGGATGTAAAGAGAGCTCAAATGGCTAAAGAATACGGTTGTGATGTAGTAATTAATCCATTAGAAACTGATCCTGTTGAGGAAGTTAAAAAGCTTACTGACGGTGAAGGAGCAAATGTAGTCTTTAATACAACTCCTATTTCAGCAGTTGCATCACAAGCAATTGCGATGACTGCTCAGATGGGTAGATGTGTAATGTACAGCTCAATGCATCCTGATAATCCGATTGAAGTTTCACCAAACTATATTCATAATACCGAAATTGTTTTAACCGGATCAAAGAGCCCGTCAATTAAAGCATTTGATACTTCGTCAAGAATTTTAAGCAAACGCATTGTCGATTTAACTCCACTGTTAACAGAATCTTACAGTATGGAAGATGCTGATACTGCTTTTGAAAGAGCAATGTCTGCAGAAACATACAGAGTAATGATTAAGTGGTAAAAGAAAGAGGGAATCAATTATGTATGTATCAATGATTGAATTAATGAAGGATGCTGTCAAAAATCATTACTGTATTCCAGCCTGCGCTGTTGAAAACGAGCATACTGTAAGAGCATGTATAATGGCAGCTGAAGAAAAGAATTCACCGATTATTCTGATTTCTCTGTTCAAGGTTAATCCTGATATTTGCCAATTTGGCCGAATTGTCGAAGACATTGCCAGAAAAGCTAAAGTTCCTGTAGCAATGTGTCAGGATCACGGCGGAACTTATGAAGAAGCAATGTGGGCAATTCATGCCGGTTTCACCGATATCATGGTTGACAGATCAACTTTACCTTTTGAAGAAAATGTAGCTCAGGTAAAGGAATTGGTTAAGGCAGCTCATGCGGTTGGCATGGGAGTTGAAGCTGAATTAGGTCATGTTGGTGTTGGTGATGATGGACTTGGTGTCTTTACCATTCCTGCTGAAGCTAAAAGATTTGTTGAGGAAACTTCCGTTGATGCTTTAGCTGTTTCAATCGGAACTACTCATGGGCAATATAAAGGCACACCACACTTAGAATTTGAATTGTTGGAAGAATTGAGAAACACTTTGGATATTCCGCTTGTATTGCATGGCGGTAGTGGTACAGGTGAAGAAAACCTCAGAAAAGCCTCTACTATGGGAATTGCTAAGTTAAACTTATCAAATGACTTAAAGAGAAGCGCAATCAGAAAGCTTACCTCAAACAGTGATCTGATGGGTATGGGTGCTTACCAGATGTATCCGTTATTGACTCAGGGTTATAAAGAAGAAGTAATGAGATACATGGATATTACAGGCTCTACTGGTAAAGCAGATAATTTCAAATAGACAATAGGGCGTGAAAACGCCCTATTAGTTTTTATGAAAACCAGTTTTAAATTAATCGGTGAAGGTTTGTTGTATGAAGCTCTTTTGACTATTGTAGAGCAGGTTGAAAGAGATGATTTGTTAGTGATTGCTGCCAATAATGTGACTTTTATTAACAATGCTATTGCCGAAAATTCCAATTACAGCAATACTTTAATCTATTGTGATTTATTGCCGGATACCTTACAAACAATCAAAAAACAAGATGTTCTGTTCGGTTTTGTCTGCGGTGATATAACTGATAAACCGGTAATAATCTATGGCGGTGAGAAAAGAATATATCAATATATCAATAAGCTGACTACCGCAAGTTTGTATCTGGAAAACAGTTATCATGCTTCTATGCTTAATTACAGCATTTCCGGCATTCACTATACTTATCTATTAGCTAATTATGTGGGAATTGTCTTATGCAAAAAATATGGGATAGATATTGAGCAGTATTTATATCATGTCAAAAACGGAACTGTTGAAGTAGCCCAGGGAGCTTATCGTAATATTGTTATGGGTCTTAACAGTGACAATGATTACAGCGATATTGATGATGTTATTCACGGTATGGAGATGTTAGTTTGTCAAATGAAGAAGACTAACGGAAGTAGTATTTTTTCTGATAAGCAATTACAAATCAAATTGAATAAAACCTTGTCAGATTATTGGCAACGGATTACGAAACGAGGTGAAGCTGATGGCTAAAATAACTTGTGTCGGCTGTGGAATGATGGGGTCTAATATTGTTGATGCTTTCCTCAAAAAAGGAAATGAGGTCAGTATCGTTGATGTGAATTATTCAGCAGTCAAACCATTTGTCGAAAGAGGAGCTAAATACTTTAGTAATGTCAAAGACTGTCTTGACTGCGACTTCATTTTTATTTCTTTGCCTAATGATCAGATAGTAAAAAAAGCTTTCAGTGATGTTGATGATCTGAATAATAAAATTGTGGTCAATTCCTGCAGTGAAGTACCAAGTGAGGTTATTGATATTGAACAGTTCTTTAACCGTAAAAATGGCAGATATCTTGACTGTACGATTTTGACCTATCAGGGAGAAGTCGGTACAAAATACGGTTATCTTCTTTATTCAGGAAATAAAGCTTACTTTGACGAATTGAAAGAAGAGTTACAATGTTTATCAGATCCGGCTGTTTATGTCGGGACGGCGATTGTGGCTTCTGAAGTAGTGGATTTAATCGCAATTACCGCTCATTTTGGTATCAGTTATACACCGCTTGAATGTCTATGTATGTGCGACAAATATGACTATGATCCCGATTTGTATATCTCTGACTTAGCCAAGCTGTTAGATTTAATCGGTGAAGAAAGCGTCAATGATCAACAGAAGTGTATTAATTCAGACTTAACGGAACTTATAGAATATGTTGACAATAAAATCGAAACTGAGCGAATTTATGAAAAGCTCAATCAGGATTTTTTAGATAAAGAGAATAAATCGTTAAGCAATCATTACAAAAAGATAATTAATATTCAAAAGTCAAATTACAATTATTAGAAGTTAAAAGGAGAGTTTATGTTAAATAATTATGTGCAATATAACCCCAACAAGATAATCTTCGGTAAAGACAGTGACCAGCAGGTCGGAAAACTGATTAAAGAATTGGGATGTAAGCGAGTATTAATCCATTATGATAACGGCGATTTTATTAAGCCGTTAATAGAAAAAGTCAGAGCAAATATCTCTAAAGAGGGTATTGAAGTATTTGAACTGGGTGGGGTAGTACCAAATCCAAAATTATCATTAATGAAAAAAGGCTGTCAAATAGTCCGGGAAAACGATATCGATTTCATCTTGGCAGTAGGGGGCGGATCTACGATGGATTCAAGCAAGTATATTGCTTTAGGAGCATATTATCAGGGCGATCTTTTTAATCATCCTAAATTCGCCAAAATTGAAACGCCGGTATTGAAACACGGAGTAATTGTAACGATGCCGGGAACAGGCAGTGATGTCAGCACAGCAGCAGTCTGGCGGGATGACACAGTTAATCCGGAAAGAAAGACTTGTGTATTCGCTGATGAAATGCGATTTGACTTTTCTATCATTAATCCGGAATTAACTTATAGTCTGCCGAAATTTCAAACTGCAGCCGGTTGTTTTGATATTATTTCACATTGTATGGAAGATTATTTCTGTGCTCCGCAAGACAGCGAGTTCTACTTGGCCGCCTATGAGGGTGTAATAAATGATGTAATGATTAATGTCAGAAAGGCTTTAGTAAAACCGGATGACTACACGGCAAGAGCTAATATTGCCAGATGTGCCTATTTACCTTTAGAGGATGTCATTACTATGGGTGCTATTAGAGGATATTGTGTTCATAATTTGGAAAAACCGATGACCGGTATGTTCCACAGAACCCACGGCGAAATGCTGGCTATCCTGTTTCCGGCTTGGATGCAGTATTGTTATAAGAGAAATCTGCCATTATTTGTCAGATTATCAGTTAAATGTTTTGGCGCTAAGATGAATTATGCCAATCCGGAAGAAACTGTCCTGGAAGGAATAAAAAATTTGCGTAATTTCATAAAAGAAATCGGTTTACCGCAATACTTATCAGAAGTTAATATTACCGAAGATTGTTTTGAACAATGCGCTGAAAGAGGTATTTTAGATAGTGGTGTAGGATATATCGGCAGAGCCATTCAATTGACTAAGCAGGATATAATCGAAGTATATAAACTGGCAAAATAATAATAAATTTGTCCCCAAGTGACTGGTTTATATTTTAGTTGAGAGAGGAAAATCGTTTGTTTACACTTTTGATTTTCCTCTTTTTCAAATTGTTTTAGTTTTGATTAATCATTTTTTCTTTCATCAATTATTATAAAGACTGCACTGTTCTAATAAGAATAAAAAGACTGAGACGCTGTTTTTTGTTATAATTAGCCTATGGAAGTGAATGATAATAACTGTCGTTAGAAATACTGATACATATTGCGACAGTTAGAAAAATGATTAGGAGGAACGAATATGGCATTTGATTTTAAAAAGGAATATAAAGAATTTTATATGCCGAAAAATAAACCGAATATAGTTAATGTTTCTAAAATGAATTATCTTGCCGTCAGGGGGAAGGGAAATCCGAATGATGAAGAAGGTGATTACAAAAAGACGATAGGTTTATTGTACGGTATTGCCTATACATTGAAAATGAGTTATAAAAGCGATCATCAAATTGACGGTTTCTTTGAATATGTTGTTCCCCCACTGGAAGGATTTTGGTGGCAGGAAGGTCTTTGCGGCAGTATTTATTATAATGATAAAGACAGTATGCACTTTATCTCTGTTATCAGATTACCTGACTTTGTTACAAAACAGGATTTTGATTGGGCAGTAAGTGAGGCTACTCAAAAGAAAAAACAGGATTTTTCAAGAGTTGAATTTTTAACTTATGATGAAGGACTTTGCGTTCAATGTATGCATATTGGATCATTTGATGATGAACCGGCAACGATTGAAGCAATGCACAAATATGCTGAAGAGCTAGGTTATCAGCTTGATATATCTGATACAAGATATCATCACGAAATCTATTTAAGTGATCCCCGTAAATGCGAAATCAGTAAACTGAAAACCGTTGTAAGACACCCGATAAAAAAAGCAAACTAATAGCTTTTAACAATATTGTATATCCGGTAATAAGGAATGTTGTTTAAACAGCGTCAGATTGTATAATAACTAAGCTGGAGTTGATTGCTAAAAAGGAATTGGTTTTACCAAGATTACGAAATATCTGGAAATAACGGTAGGTGATAGCAAGCTATAAAAGTAGAATATGATACATTTCAAATGAAATTTGAAGCTAAAGAATTTATAATGTAGGATGTGAAGATAATCTAGAAATTTGTTTTTAAAAATCCTACCTATAAAATCAAGGATAATAAATAGATAATAGATGGGAAAATAAAAGAAGGAAGTGATTAAAATGGCAAAAGATAATAATCAAAATGAGTTTTCTAAGACAAATATCAACTGGTATCCGGGTCATATGGAAAAAGCCAAAAGGGAAATGAGCGAAATGGTCAAACTGGTGGATATGGTGATTGAATTAAGAGATTGCCGTATTCCCTTGAGCAGTGAAAATCCTTTAATAAATCAAATAGCCAACAATAAACCGACATTGATAATCCTGTCGAAGAAAGACAAAGCCGAAAAAAAAGAAACTGAAAAATGGCTTAGTTATTTTGCTTCTACCGGAAAACAGGCTATTGCCCTGGATTTGTTGAGTGATAATGTTTCGACAATCATTTCCAATGCCTGTCAGAATATTATGAAAAATAAAATAGAGAAGCTCAAAAGCCGGGGAATGAAGAATGTTCAAATAAAAGCCATGGTTGTCGGAATTCCCAATGTCGGCAAAAGCACTCTGATTAACTCAGCAATGAAGAAAAAAATTGTTAAGACAGCTGATAAACCGGGAGTAACTAGAAATCTGCAATGGATAAAGATTTCCAAAGAAGTTGCCTTGCTTGATACACCGGGGGTGTTGTGGCCTAGACTGGATAATCAGCAATCAGCCTATTTGCTGGCGGTTACCGGTGCTATCAACGATGAAATCTTACCTATTGAAAGTGTCGTGGAATTTGCTATGCAGTATTTGATGGACAATTATCCAGCAGCACTTAAAAAACGCTATGGCATTGAAGTTGACGGTGATGTTGATAAACTGTTAATTTCAATAGCACAGAGTCGTAACTGTTATTTATTGAATCAGGAAGTTGATTATAAACGTTTATACGCTTTATTGCTTAAAGATATCAGAGATAATCAGTTAGGTGAAATCACTTGGGAGAAATATGAAAACATCGAATGAATATGAAAATCAATATTGGAAAGATAATAGATATGTTCTTGGAATAGATGAAGCGGGAAGAGGACCTTTGGCCGGACCGGTGGTGGTAGCTGGGGTGATTTTTCCGGTTGGCTATGACAGTAAGGATATCTATGATTCCAAAAAACTGTCAGAGAAAAAAAGAGCTGAACTCTTTGAGGTAATTGTTCAGGATGCCTTATATTATAATATTCAGATTGTGGACGAAAAAGAAGTCGACAAATATAACATCTATCAGGCTACTAAAATGGCCAATGAGCGAATAGTGTTAGACAGTAAGTGTCAGATAGTTTTAACCGATGCGATGAAGCTGGAAATTCAAGACTATATAATTCATCCGATTATTAAGGGTGATCAAAAGTCCTGTTCAATTGCGGCCGGGTCAATTTTAGCGAAAGTTGTCAGAGATCGGATTATGGACGAGTATGACACACTTTATCCGCAATATGGTTTTAAACAACATAAGGGTTATCCAACCAAACAGCATTTAGATGCCTTACAACAATATGGGCCATGTGAGATTCACCGGTTCAGCTACGGTCCGGTAGCTCAATGTTGTCAATTGAAATTATTTTAGGAATATTATTTATTCCTTTTTATTATCTTTTTACAGAAGGTGAGATAATGAGGGACTATTTGATCAGGCTGGCAATTAAATATCAGGGTGATTATGGGCAAATTTTAAGGGCAATAAAGAGAAATGAAGCGGTAAGCAAGGGTATTGCTTTACAAAAAGCGATTACCATTATTGATCAAGATTATCCTAAATCATTGCTCATGCTGAAAAATCCGCCTTTTGTTTTATTTTATCAGGGCAATATTGATTTACTGAAATGTGATGCAATAGCTGTTATCGGGTCAAGAGATATCAGCGAATACGGCAGCAAAGCTACCATCGAAGTTGTCAATTTACTGAAGCAGCATTTCTGTATTATTTCCGGTCTGGCTAAGGGTGTGGATAGTTTAGCGCTTTTATATGCTGAAAAAAGTATTGCGGTTATCGGTAACGGAATTAATGTCTGTTATCCTTTAGCCAATACGGATTTGTACAGCTATATGAGGGAAAAACAATTAATCATCTCCGAGTATCCCCAAGATGTTAATCCGCTTAAAAGAAGTTTTCCTTTTCGCAACCGCATAATAGCAGCCCTGGCAAAAAGTATTGTCGTTACTCAGGCTGCCGTTAAAAGCGGAACAATGATAACAGTAAATGAAGCGCTTAATCTAAATAAGGAAATATATTGTGTCCCTTATCGTTATGATGATGAAAAAGGGCAAGGCTGTAATCAGTTAATCCAGCAGGGCGCTAATATCTTTTTGTTGGATAATCTCAATGATATATTTGACAAATGAAGTGTGATTTAATTAACATATATACGGACTTATGGTAAGAGGAATGATATGAAAAAAAAGGAAAAAGTTAAAAACTTAGTAATAGTAGAGTCACCCAGCAAGGCTTCTACTATTGAAAAATATTTAGGCAGTGATTACGATGTCGAAGCTTCTGTCGGACATATCTGCGATTTATCAACTAGCGGAAAATCCAGACTGGGCATTGATGTCGATAATGATTTCAAAACCACATATACTATTTCCAAAGAAAAAAAAGAAGTAGTAAAAATGCTGAAAGACAAGGTTAAAAACAGTGAAAATGTTTTGCTGGCAACCGACCCGGATCGTGAAGGAGAAGCCATAGCTTATCATCTCGCCAATACTTTGGGATTGGATATTAATGATAATAATCGGGTGGTATTTCACGAAATAACCAAACCAGAGGTGACAAAAGCAATTGTATCACCTCGTCAAATTGATATGCAGATGGTTGATTCGCAAGAAACCAGAAGAATACTTGATCGTATTATCGGTTTCAAATTATCGGCTTTGCTTAACAGCAAGATTAAATCCAAGAGTGCCGGTAGAGTTCAATCTGTTGCTTTGAAGCTGATTGTTGATCGGGAAAGGGAAATTGAAAGTTTCATTCCCAAAGAGTATTGGACTGTTAATGCTGCTTTTACAAAAGATGAGCAAGATTTTGTTGCCGAACTGAATAAGATTGACGGTATTAAAGCACAAATTGATAATAAACAGCAGGCTGATACAATTTTAGCTGATTGTGATAATCAGCTGTTTGAAGTTGTCGATGTCAATAAAGAAGTGAAACATAAAAAACCTAAACTGGCTTATACTACTTCAACCTTACAGCAGGATGCAGTAAGTAAGCTTAATATGAGTTCTAAAAGAACTATGACAGTCGCTCAAAAACTTTACGAAGGAATTAATATCGGCAGTGCAACCACCGGTTTGATTACCTATATGCGTTCTGACTCAACCAGACTCTCTGATGTTTTTATTAATAGCGCAAAAGCTTATATCACTGAAAAATACGGAGCAAATTATCTCGGCTTTTATCAGCAGAAAGTCAGCAAGAATGCTCAGGATGCCCATGAAGCGATCAGAGTTACCGATATCAATAACGAACCGGCTAAAATAAAACAATATTTGTCAAATGACGAATATCGTTTATATAAATTGATTTATCAGCGTACTTTAGCTGCCTTAATGGCTGACAGTTTATATAACAGTACGCAGATCAATTTAAAATGTAACAAGTATCTTTTCACTGCATCGGGAAGAACCTTGTTATTTGACGGTTATTTAAAGGTCTATGATGATCATGATGAAGATAAAATTTTGCCGGAATTAGCGGTTTCAGAGACTTTAGCTGCCGATAAACTTGAAGCTAAACAACATTTCACCGAAGCTCCGGCTAGATATTCAGAAGCCAGACTGATTAAAGCCATGGAAGAAAACGGAATCGGCCGACCATCAACCTATGCTACAATCATTGATACGATTGTTAAAAGGGGCTATGTTGATTTACAGAGATTAAACGGCAGTAAAGTAAAAGTCTTTGTTCCGACTCAACAGGGAATTTTAACCAATGATAAGTTGCAGGAGTTTTTCAGTGACATTATCAATGTAAAATACACAGCTGATATGGAAACTACTCTTGATGAGATTGCCGAAGGAAAGCAGGAAAAAGTTGCTTCTTTGCATCAGTTTTATGATAAATTTGTTGATTTACTGGCTTTTGCGAAAGAAAATATGGAAAAATTGCAGCCGGTTAAAACCGGACAGTTTTGTCCGCAATGTGGCAATGAGTTAGTTATTAAAAAAGGCAAGTACGGTGATTTTATTGCCTGCAGTAACTATCCGGATTGTACCTATCATCAAAGCATTGAAACGGATGAGCAAGCGCAGCAGGATTACGGCAGTTGTCCGCAATGCGGCAATAAGCTAGTATTAAAATCGGGCCGCTATGGCAAATTTATCGCCTGCAGCAATTATCCTAACTGTACTTATATCCAGAAAAAGGATAAACCACAGCCGGTTGATACCGGGAAAATCTGTCCGCAGTGCGGTAGCCATCTAGTCGAAAGAGTATCAAGATACGGTACTAAATTTATCGGCTGCAGCAATTATCCTAAGTGTCGTTATATTGAAGGCTCAAACAAAAAAAGCGCCACTGCCAGAAAGAAGAAAAATAATGAATAGTGTAAATGTTATAGGAGCCGGTCTGGCCGGTTGTGAAGCTTGTTATCAGTTAATAAGGAAAAATATCAAAGTAAATCTATATGAAATGCGGCCACAAAAGAGTACCGGTGCTCACCACACCGGTTATTTCAGCGAGTTGGTCTGTTCCAATTCTTTACGAAGCGACAGTTTATCAAACGGTGTCGGGCTTTTGAAAGCCGAAATACGTCTACTGGATTCTTTAATAATGCGGTTTGCTGATGCCAATCGGGTGCCGGCCGGCAGTGCTTTGGCGGTTGATCGGGAAAACTTTGCTAAATCAATAACCGATTATCTGAAAGGGCATCCTTTGGTTAATATTATTAATCAAGAGGTTAGTGAAATTCCTCAAGGACCGACGATAATTGCTACCGGGCCATTAACTAGCGATGCTTTGGCTGATAATATCATCAAAACGCTCAAGGAAGAACCTTTGCATTTTTATGATGCTGCTGCCCCGATAATCACAAAAGAATCGATTGATATGAATATAGCATATTACAAAAGCCGCTATGATAAGGGTGATAGTGATTATCTAAACTGTCCGATGAGCCAAGAGCAGTTTGAAGTCTTTTATAATGAGTTAATCAATGCCGAAGTGGCATTACTTCACGATGTTGATAAACATACTTATTTTGAAGGTTGTATGCCGATTGAAGCGATGGCTAAAAGAGGACCGCAAACGCTGACTTTCGGACCTTTAAAGCCTGTTGGTTTGCAGCAGGGACAGCAAAGACCGTATGCTGTTGTTCAGTTAAGACAGGATAATGCCATTGACACATTATATAATCTGGTGGGATTTCAAACCAATTTAAAATGGCCGGAACAAAAACGGGTTTTCTCGTTAATTCCGGGTTTACAAAATATGGAAATTGTCCGTTATGGGGTAATGCATCGAAATACTTATCTTAAATCTCCGCTGGTATTAAGAAACACCTACCAAAGCGTTATTAGAGATGACTTGTTCTTCGCCGGTCAGATGACAGGTGTTGAAGGTTATATTGAATCAGCCGCTTCCGGGCTTTTAGCCGGGCATAATATGGCACTTTATTTGACCAATCAGCCGTTAGTTTCGCTTAACAGTGATACAATGCTTGGGGCGATGGTTAATTATATTACTACTGCCGCAGCAGATTTTCAGCCAATGAATGCGAATTTTGGTATAATGAATTTACAAGCAACGGTAAAGAAAAACGAAAGAAAGCAGGCTTACAGCAAGCAGTCTTTACCGATTGTTGAACAGTTGGCGCAAACATGGTAGAAATAAGGCAATATATTGACAAATTTTTAGATTATATTTATCTTTCCAACAGCAGCAGTATTAATACAAGGTTAGCTTATCAGCATGATTTGAACCTGTTTTATCAATACCTGCAACAAAATGATATTTCTTCTTTGGATTTATCAAGAAATGAGGTAATGGGTTATCTTGATTACCTCCATAAATTAAATAGCCAGATAACTAACAGAAGCGTCTCACGCAATCTTTCTTCTGTTCGTTCTTTCTATCATTACTTAAATGATATCTCCTATTGCGATTACAGTCCTTTTACCGCAATTAAGATAAAAAAAGAGAAACAAAGATTGCCGGATTATTTATTTGAAGATGAAATTGATTTGTTGCTGGACAGTTTTGATTTGAATGATGAGTTATCTTATCGGGATCGGACTCTTTTTGAAACTATGTACGGCTGCGGCTTGAGAGTAAGTGAAGCAACCAATTTAAAAATCAGCGATATCGATTTTCAAAATCGTTTTTTAAGGATATTGGGTAAGGGCTCCAAAGAGAGAATTGTGCCATTTTATTCTACTATTGAAGAGCTGTTAAAACATTATCTTGCTGAAATTAGGGTGTTGTATGTAAATGACTCACATGAATATGTTTTTGTTAATCGTAACGGACAAAAGCTAACCAGTCGAGGGGTACAGTATTTATTGAATAAAACTGTCGAAAAGTACAATTTGCCTTTTAAGTTGCATCCTCACACTTTACGTCATTCATTTGCGACGCATTTATTGGACCAGGATGTCGATATCAGGATTGTTCAGCAACTGTTGGGACACAGTTCGCTTTCTACTACGCAGATTTATACTCACTTAACGGTTGAGCATTTAAGAAGCAGTTATGACAAAGCATTTGAAGAAAAGGAGAAATAACATGCTGTTTTACTTGGGTTTATGGCTAAGCAAGATCTATTACAGATTTTTTAAAAAGAACAAAGAATCTGATCGAATGGGTATTGTGGCCTTAAAATTTGATGACAAATTTTTGTATCATATTGCCAAACCTCAAACGGTTATAGCTGTTACAGGGACTAATGGTAAAACCACTACCTGTAATATCATTGCCGAATTATTTGAAAAGAGCGGTTATAAAGTTGCCTTTAACAAAGACGGCTGTAATCTTCGTCCCGGCTTGAGCAAGGCTTTAATCTTAAATACCTCAATATTCAATAAACCAAAATGCGATGTGGCAATTTTGGAATTTGATGAGCTGTCTACTAAAGATTTGATGGCGGCTGTTGAACCTGATTATTTAGTTTGTACCAATTTATTTATGGATACGATGGGAAGAAACGGACATACGGATTATGTCTTTACTAAAATCAATGAGGGTCTGCCGCCAAATACTACTTTAATCCTAAATGGTGATGATTTGATCAGCAGTCAATTAGGCACTAATCAGAAGAAAGTTTTTTTCTCTATCGCCAGGGCCAAACAAGAAAAGAGTTTGCATTTAAGTAGAAATTGTGATATCAAAGTCTGTCCAAAGTGCTCGCATCAACTTACTTTTGATTTTATCAGATATCATCATATAGGTAAGGCTCATTGTGAAAATTGCGGTTTCACCAATCCGCCAGCTGATTATCTGGTTAATTACTTTGATGACTGCAAAATGGAAGTCAATAATGTGAAATATAACCTGTTAAATGATTCTTTATTTAACATCTATAACCAATTAGCTGCAATTGCCTTATGCAGCGAGTTCGGTTTAATTAACCTCAGTGAGCATTTCTGCAATATGAAGATAGTTCAATCCAGATTTTTTGAAGAAAAAATCCATAATGTTTTATTGACTGCTCAGATGACCAAGGGACAAAATCCGGTATCCTTATCAAGAGCGTTGGATTATGTCAGCAATCTAAAAGGAAAGAAAGAAATTATTATTATCATTGATGATGTTTATGATATGCGCAGTCAAGAACGCAGTGAAGTCATTTCCTACATTTATGATACCGATTATGAATGTTTAAATAAACCCGATATTAATAAAGTCATCGTGGCAGGTGTCAGATGTTATGATTATAAGGTGAGATTATTGTTAGCCGGCTTGCCGCAAGAAAAGATTGTGGCTATTGAAGATGAGAAAAACTGCGTTCAATATTTATCTGATGATTTAGATTCGATTGCCATTGTTCATGATATCTATCAGCATCGGAATTGCCAATATTTAATTCATGAAATTAGAAAGAAGTACGGACAATGAAAATAGAATATTTATACAGTGATGTTACAGATTTATACGGTGATAGTTTTAATATTGAATATTTGCAACGCTGCATTAATGAGCAGGTACAAATTATTAAGACCGGTTTTGATCAGCGGCCGTATTTTGTTGATAACGATGATGTTGATTTAATCTATATGGGTGCGACAATGGAAAGATTTCAGGATAATATTATTCAACAGTTAGCTATTTACCGTAATCGTTTGGCACAATTAATCGAAAAGGGGACCTTCTTTCTATTGACGGGTAACAGTTTTGAAATATTTGCTGATAAGATTGACGGGAAAAAAGCTTTAGGCTTGTTTCAATTTGAAGTGGAAAGAGATTTTTCACATCATCACAATTCCTGCTTTTTAGGCGATTTTAACGGTATGAAACTGGTTGGCTTTAAATCGCAGTTTTCCAATTCACTAAAAAACGATCATGGTTTTATCAAAGTTGAAAAGGGCTATGGTTTCAAAGACGATAATACAATAGAAGGAGTTCATTACAAAAATTTCTACGGCACCTATTTGATCGGTCCGTTATTAATCCTTAATCCGGATTTTACCGAATATCTTTTAAAACAAATGCAGGTTAGTTATCAGATGGTTGATTATGACGATTTGAAGCAGGCTTACGAGGTTCGGTTGAAAGAATTTTCTTCTTATGAAAAATTAGTAGAATTTAAGCATTAAATAATGATAAAAGCGCTGTACAATAGCGCTTTTTATGTTATACTTATAAATGGTGTTTTGCGCACCTTTACACACATCATGGATTCAGTATTCCGTGGCCAAGCAATTTGGTTGTTACTGTTGGAAGTGATGGAGGAACAACGGAAAGAGAGGAAAATAAATTATGTCAGTTGTTACAATGCGTAAATTATTGGAAAATGGTGTTCATTTCGGACATCAGACAAGAAGATGGGACCCAAGACAAAAGAGCAATATCTATTGCGCTAAAAACGGTGTTCATATCATCGACTTGGAAAAAACTGTTAGTGCAATCGATAATGCTTATGCAGCTTTAAAAGCTATTGCTGAAAGAGGCGGAAGAGTATTATTTGTTGGCACAAAGAAACAGGCTCAGGCTATCGTTATGGAAGAAGCATTAAGAAGCGGTTCTTTCTATGTAAATCAAAGATGGTTGGGCGGAACTTTAACAAACTATCGTACTATTCAAAAGAGAATCAGAAGATTAGTTGAAATCGAACAGATGGAAGAAACCGGCACTATTGCTAACTATCCTAAGAAAGAACAGGCTTTAATTAAGAAAGAAGCTGAAAAGTTAACTAACTTCTTAGGCGGTATCAAGGAAATGAAGAAACTTCCTGATGCATTATTTGTTGTAGATCCTAAAGAAGACTATAACGCAGTATTAGAAGCTAGAAAGTTAAATATTCCGGTATTCGGCATTGCTGATACAAACTGTGATCCTGCTATCTTAGATTATGCTATTCCTGGTAATGATGATGCTGTTAAGGCAATCAAGTTATTAGTTGGTGTAATGAATGACGCTATCGTTGAAGCAAAGGGCGGTTTATTAGAATTCGCTTATACTACTGATGAACTTCCTGAAGTTACTATGAGTGATGTTATTATCGCTGTTCAGGAACAGGCTGCTGAAAACGAAAGAAGAAGAAAGAGCAAGAACGAAGAGAGACGTCAACAGAATAACCGTCAGAATCATCGTAAGTATGAAAAGAAGGAAAGACCTGCTGTTAGTCAGGAAACAACAACAGAAACACCTGTTGAAACAAAAACAAGTGAGGAGTAATTATGGCAAACTTAGTTGAATTAGTTAAGGAATTAAGAGATAAGACTGGCGCCGGAATGCTTGACTGCAAAAAGGCATTGGAAGCAAATGATTGCGATATGGACAAGGCAATCGACTGGTTAAGAGAAAAGGGTATTGCTAAGTCACAGGCTAAAGCCGGAAGAGTAGCTGCTGAAGGTTTAGCTACAATTATTACTGAAGGAAATAAGGCTGTTATCGTTGAAATCAATTCAGAAACTGACTTCACTGCCAGAACTGATAAGTTCAAAGATATGGTTAAGTTAGTTGCTTCTACTATTTTGGCAAATCAGCCAAAAGATGTTGAAGAAGCCTTAACATTAAAAGCTGGTGCGGGTACTGTTAATGAAGAAATTTCTGCAGTATCATTCGCAACTGGTGAAAAAATGACATTAAGAAGATTTGAAGTTGTTACTAAAACTGATGATCAGCAGTTCGGCAGTTATGTTCACCATGACGGCAAGACAGCTTGTGTTGTTGTCTTAAACGGTTCAAATACTGAAGTTGGCAAACCGGTAGCAATGCAGGTAGCTTCAATGAAGCCTCAATATGTTGACAGAGATCATATGCCGGCTGAAATCGTTGCTCACGAAACAGAAATTCAAAAGGAAATCGCTAAAAACGATCCTAAGAATGCTGGAAAACCTGATGCAATTATTGAAAAGATGGTTGCCGGAAGAGTTTCTAAGTCATTACAGGATTTATGCTTAGTTGATCAGGCATTCATCTTAGACGGCAATAAAAAGGTTTCTGCTTACCTGAGTGAAAACAATTCTTCAGTAGATAGCTTCGTATTATATGTAGTTGGCGAAGGTATCGAAAAGAAGAAAGATAACTGGGTAGAAGAAGTTCAGGCTGCTTTAAAGTAGTAAATTAAGACGATTAATTTCGTCTTTTTTTCTTGGCGATAATATGCTAATATAGAAGTGCATATTTTATTTATAGGAGGGTTATATATGCCATTAGTTACATCTAAAGAAATGTTTGAAAAAGCATATAAAGGCGGTTATGCAATCGGTGCTTTCAATGTAAATAACATGGAAATCATTCAAGGCATCACTGAAGCAGCTAAAGAATGCAATTCACCTGTTATTTTACAGGTATCAAAAGGGGCAAGAGCTTATGCTAACAGAACTTATTTAGTCAAGTTAGTTGAAGCAGCAGTTATCGAAACTGGTTTGCCAATTGTTTTACACTTAGACCACGGTGATAGTTTTGAAACATGTAAATCATGTATCGATGACGGCTTTACTTCTGTTATGATTGATGCTTCAAGCAAACCGTTTGAAGAAAATATTGAAATTACTAGAAGAGTAGTTGAATATGCTCATGCTCATGGTGTAGTTGTTGAAGCAGAACTAGGAACATTAGCTGGTGTTGAAGATGAAGTTAGCGTATCAGCTGAAGATTCATCATATACTAGACCGGAAGATGTTGAAGAATTCGTTAAGAGAACAGGTTGTGACTCATTAGCAATCGCTATCGGTACTTCTCATGGTGCTTATAAGTTCAAACCTGAACAATGTACAAGAAACGAAGAAGGCGTTTTAGTACCACCTCCATTACGTTTCGATATTTTGGATGAAGTATCAAAGAGACTTCCTGGTTTCCCAATTGTATTACACGGTTCATCATCAGTTCCTCAGGAATATGTTAAGATGATTAATGAACACGGCGGAAATATGCCTGATGCAGTTGGCGTTCCAGAAGATCAGTTAAGAAAGGCTTCTTCATTAGCAGTATGTAAGATTAACATTGACTCAGATTTACGTTTGGCTATGACTGGCACAATCCGTAAATATTTCGATGAGCATCCTGCAGACTTTGATCCTCGTCAATATTTAAAACCTGCTAGAGAAAACATCAAAAACTTAGTAAAACATAAGATTTGCGATGTATTAGGCTCTAACGATAAGGCATAATATTTCAAATTATTATCTCTAAAAAGATAGTAGTTAGACAAAGAACAATTAAAGGCGAAAATGAAAGTTTCGCCTTTTTTTCATATAACTCTTTCAGTAAATTGAATTCGTGGCAAATTTAATTATAGCCCTTTTACATTTTTCCCTCTAAAATCACTTATTGATATTTTGCTAACTGTTAAGTTTTAAATACATAAGGCAAATGATTATAAACAATGCATCATATAGAATTGTCATCAGTAAGTCTACTTATGAAAAAGCGAATTATTTTTTTATAATAGGATTGTGGCTATTTTACAAAAAATCCAGTTTAATGATACATTAATCATGTGTATCTACACAGGCAATAATTCTATTGGAAGCTGCTTAATGAATAGTTTTATCTTGTCAATTCTTTGTTGTTTGTTTATTAGCAGTATATCTTTATTTCATTTTAATTGATTTTCTATGTCAAGATTACTTGATATAAAAAAGAGCATAGTTTTTATCGAAAAAACCATACTCTTTAATTCAAAGCTTGTTTGTCATAATGTAACAAATTAATGCTAGTTAAGATGGTATTTGTTCATTGGCTGATATTTTATGACAGTCTATTTTAGTTAATGGGGAAGATACTTTTCGTCCATTTCTTTGTTGCTGGTTTGAAACAGCTGCAAAGCTTTGGTTTGAATAGCTTGTAGGTCGGTTTGATTTAGATTTGAAAATTCGTTTTTTAGTCGGGCTGAAGCAAGAGCATGACCGTTATTAATCTTATTTTCGTTTGCTTCAGATAAAAACTTTTGCAGTAAAGCCGGATTACTTGAGTAATGCAACTCAACCAATTTTGCTCGATATTCCAATTCTGCTTCAGAAATATGCGGATATTTTTTCATATCCAAAGTATGCTGGGCTTCATGCTTTAATAAGGAAATCAAAAAACTTTCGCTTTCAAAGTCATAAGCCTGTTCGATACAATTAATTGTGCCATCCGGGGTTGCCCAGCCTCTGGTTCCAAATCTTCCGAAGGTTAAATAATCCATCCAGCTGCGAAAGACAAATCCTTTAAGAATATTTACTTTAAAGTCAGCTATAACGTCAAAAAGTTCTACCTTATAGACAGTTTCAACAGTGTCTTTCCAAACATAAGGACCATAATAACCCTGCGTTTTCCCGAAATGACTGTGATATCCATTATCTTTAAAAGTTGATTTTAGTTTTTCAACCAGCATATCCTCGTTTGCGTTTGGCAACTGTAATAATTCTTTTAGCTGGGTTAATAATTGGTTTGCGGCTGTTTCTTCAGGGGTGCCACAATAAAATACCTCATGATAATAAATCTGGTACAACCGTAAAATGTCATTTAAAATATCGGCTATTTCATATTTGCGATATTGGCAATTTTCAAATAATGCAATATATTCGGGCAGAATATCTTTGAATTCTTCATGCTGGCGCATATATGCGATGGCTCCTTTGATGTCGCCATTGATAAAAAACTGACTGATTTGCATATTTATCTCACCTCAATTAACCTTACTGATTTTTTTAATGTTATCATAATAAAGAAAACAATTCAATAATCCTAATTGGTTAAAAAAATTGATGGTTATTCCTAAATCAATTGTTTCTTCAGCTTATTGTCGATTTAAGCAATTACTACTACTAGCATAAATTTTGTATTTGCACTGCTGTTAATGATGAAATCACTGAATGATGTTTTGACAGTTTTCCATATTTAGTCAACAATAATTTTATTGTAAATAAGTATTTGTTTAGGTTACAGGGTAGCATTATTGGTTTTAGGTTGGTATTTTTATGCTTGTTTGTACAAAAAGGCAAGTAATATTCAATAAATAAAATATAATATAGTTATAAATAAGGGAGGGAGCAGTTATGGATATTATTTGTTTTCATAAACCGGAGGAAACTAACGGCTATTTAAGTAATTGGTATTTAGCCGGTTTTAAATTAAACGGTATCTTTTATTCGTCAATGGAACAATATATGATGCATCAAAAAGCCCTTTGTTTTGAAGATGGCGAGGTGGCAGAGAAAATTCTGCAAACGAATGATGTTGCTACTATTAAAGCTTTGGGCAGAAGCGTCAAAAATTATCAAAATCATTATTGGAACGGTATTCGTCAGATAGTAGTTTACAATGGATTAAAAGAAAAATTTGCCCAAAATGCTGATTTAAAAGAAAAACTGTTAGCAACCGATAAGGCGATTCTGGCGGAGTGTGCCGTTTCGGATAAAATTTGGGGGATAGGCAGATCAATGCATGATCCTTTAAGGTTTGACCGCTCACAATGGTTGGGAGAAAACCTTTTGGGTTACGGATTGATGATGGTTAGAGAACAGTTATAATTAATGCTTTTATCTATTTAAAATGACAAGAGATATATCTTGTCATTTTAATTTGTTTATTAAGATTTAGAGGTTATTTAATTATCAGGTTTGAGTTTGCTTCTTCCTTCATCCAGCCGTGAGTGGCAATATTCATGATTATGTCGCCAATTTCTTTGGCACTAATAGGCATATCCTCCAAAATCCACTGTCTTATCATATAGTAGGCACCGTTATTTAAAAAGGTAATAAGTAACTTTTTGCTGTCATTATTGTCACCGTAAGAAAAAACCTGATCGTAGGTCATCCTAACGTGGGCAGCATTCATTAATAGGGAAGCAAAACCGGAAGTGGTATCGCTATTACGCAAAAGCAATTCAAACAGTTGGCGATTATCAAGTATGTAAGTACATAAGGCTTCAACTCTTTTATTTAGTGGCCAGTTTTTACCGGATACTTCCTTCTCCCAGATTTTTTCTAAGTCAACGATGATACTGTTTTCAATATCCTGTAAAACATCTTGAGGACAGCCATAATGATTATAAAAGGTTGAACGATTAATTTCGGCGGCTTGACATAATTCCATTACGGTAATTTGCTGGATGTTTTTTTCAGCCATCAGTTTAATAAGGCTTTCTTTTAACAGTCTTTTTGTTAAGGCAATTCTTTGATTTTCCTTTTTTTTCATAATTTCCTCCAAAATCTTATAGTTTTTTCAACAACATAATCTTATTTGTGGACTTCACAACATTGCAAAAACATCTGTTTGTTGCAAATTAGACACATGTGCATTATAATCCATTTGAATTTGGTTTGTAAAGACCAAATAATCAAATCGAAAATGAATGGAGGACTTTTATGAAAAATTCAGCAAAATTGAAGAGCATTATTATGTCTCTTTGCGAAGCAATAATCGGTATACTTTTGTTAATCAACCCGATTGGATTTACAACCGGCATTATCGTTTTTGTCGGTATTGTATTAGTTATTTTAGGTATTTATAATGTTGTGCAGTATTTTAAAGAGGATGCGCAGGTAGCGGCTGTCAGACAGGATTTGACTTTCGGTTTATTGGATTTACTGGGAGGTTTATTCTGTATCTTTAACAGTCGCTGGTTTGTTACTGCTTTCTCATTATTGACTGTACTTTACGGGGTTGCCATCTTAGTGAGCGGTGTTGCAAAGGTTCAATGGACTGTGGATATGGTTAGATTTAAAAATAAAAAATGGTTCTGGTCTGCTATCAGTGCTTTAATTACTGTCGTTTGCGGCTTTATCATTCTTTCTAACCCGTTCAGTTCAACAACAGTTTTATGGATGTTTATTGCCATTATTTTGATTGTTGAAGCTGTTTTGGATATTATCGGAGCAATTTTTACAAGGGAGTAAAAGATGGTTGATTTAAAAGCTAATCCTTATTATTTATCTGATGAAGATTGTGAGTGGGTAAGTGAAACGATCGCCAAAATGAGTGATGAACAAAAGGTAGGCCAGCTATTTTTTGGCCTATCTTCTTCTTATGATGAAACTTCTCTAAAACAGTTAACGGGCAAATACCATATCGGCGGCTGTCGCTATAATAATTCGACAGCTGAAGTTATTCGCCGTCATAATGAAGTATTGCAGACATCTTCTGAAATCCCGCTTTTCATTGCCTGTAACAGTGAATCCGGCGGTGATAATGCCTGCGTTGATGGAACATATATCGGTTCAGGGATTAAAATTGGCGCAACCGGAAATAAAGAGCACGCCTACAATTTAGGTAAAATGGCTAATCAGCAGGCTGCTGCAATCGGCTGCAATATGGCTTTTGCGCCGGTTTGTGATGTTTCTTATAACTGGCAAAATACTGAGGTTATTTCCCGCAGTTTTGGCAGTGATGTCAATCAGGTTATGAATATGAGCTGCCAGTATCTTAAAGGAGCTCACTCTTTGGAAGGCTTTAGCTGTGTAGCAAAACATTTTCCAGGCAACGGTCTGGATTTTCGCGATGCTCATATCTCAAATAATGTAAATTCATTCGATCTCTGTCAATGGGACAGCAGCTATGGAATGATTTATCGCAATCTGTTTGACAACGGCTTGGAAGCTGTAATGGCTGGTCATATAATGCTTCCTAAAGTCGCTAAGGCGATTAACCCTGATCTAGCTGATGAGGATATGATGCCGGCATCTTTAAGTAAGGAAATTATGACCGGTTTGTTGAGAGATCATTTAGGTTTTAATGGTTTGGTTATTACTGATGCAACTCATATGGTAGCCATGGCCTGCCGCAAAAAAAGAGCTGAGATGTTGCCGCTGTCAATAAACAGCGGTTGTGATATGCTGCTGTTCTTTAATGATCCGGATGAGGATTTTGCGATTGTCTTAGATGCCTATCGTCAAGGAATTATTTCGGAAAGCCGGATTAATGAAGCCTTAACCAGAATTCTTGGTTTAAAAGCTCATATGGGATTACATCGCAAAAAGAGCGAAGAGTTTGTTTTGGATCCACAAAAGATGCAGTCTATCCTTAATGATTCTCAGTATTTACAAACGCAAAAGGCAATCAGCGATGAAAGCATTACATTGGTTAAATATCTCGATAAAGATGTACTTCCGCTAAGTGTTGAACGCTATAAACGCATTATGCTGGTTCATATAAAGGGCGTAGAAAACGGAATGTCTTTATTGATGAAGGAAATCAGCGGCAAGGGCGGTACGCCTGTGGATTTACTGCAGAAGAAACTGACGGAAAAGGGATTTGAAGTTTTTGTCTACGAAAGTCCACTTGATAAAATCATGCGTCAAGCTTCAAACGGAGAAAAACCGGATTTTAATGCCTTCTTAATCGGTAAAAGTCCGGTAAGTGAGTTTGTTTCTCAAATGGATTTGGTTATCACAGTTTGCGATGTTATTTCCGGTCGACCTAATTTCGGTCTTTGCGTCGGCGGCGGAGAAATACCTTGGTATGTTTTCGAGGTTCCTGTTATCGTTATCGGTTGTCAATCTCCGACTATGCTGGCTGATATTCCGCAAGCCCGTACTTATATTAATACTTATGATTCAAAAGAAACTACTATCGATGCTTTGGTTGAGAAACTGATGAGTTCTCCAGAAGCATTTAAGGGTATTGACCCAATCGACAGTTTCTGTGGATTGTATGATACCCACTTGTAAAAGAATAACTTAAAAGGAATTATTTATGAATGAAGTTAAAAAACCCAAGAAACCCTTAATATATTACTATTTTGTCGTATTGGTAATAATTATGCTGTTCAATCTTCTGGTAATGCCAATGATTGTTCAAAATCAAATTGTTGAAACTGATTACGGCACTTTTATAACAATGGCAGAAGAACATGATATCGGTAAAGTTCAAGTGCAGGATAATCAGATTATCTTTACTGATAAGCAGGAAAAAACGATTTATAAAACCGGTGTAATGAATGACCCTGATTTAGTAAATCGTTTAAAAGATTCCGGTGCAGAATTCTCAAGAGAAATCATAGAAGAAACTTCACCATTGTTGTCATTTCTGTTAACTTGGATTTTACCAATGGCTGTCTTTATCGCCTTTGGTCAATATATGTCCAAGAAAATGATGGATAAAGCCGGCGGAAGCAATTCGATGATGTTTAATATGGGCAAAAGCAATGCGAAAATTTATGTTAAATCTTCTGATGGTATTAAGTTCTCGGATGTAGCCGGTGAAGATGAGGCGAAAGATAACCTTAAAGAAATCGTTGATTATTTACATAACCCTGAAAAATACAAAGAAATCGGTGCCTCTATGCCAAAAGGTATCTTACTGGTCGGCCCTCCGGGAACCGGTAAAACAATGCTGGCTAAAGCAGTAGCCGGTGAAGCCAATGTTTCTTTCTTCTCGATGAGCGGTTCGGAGTTCGTGGAGATGTTTGTCGGAATGGGTGCTTCAAAGGTACGTGATTTGTTTAAGCAGGCTAAAGAAAAAGCTCCTTGTATCGTCTTTATCGATGAAATTGATGCTATCGGTCAAAAGAGAAATACTACCGGTATGGGTGGTAATGATGAGCGGGAACAAACTTTAAATCAGCTGTTAACTGAGATGGATGGTTTTGAAGGCAACAGCGGTGTAGTGATATTGGCAGCAACAAACCGTCCGGAATCACTTGACCCGGCTTTGACTCGTCCTGGTCGTTTTGACCGCAGAGTACCGGTTGAATTACCTGATTTGCAGGGAAGAGAAGAGATATTGAAGGTTCATGCCAAGAAAATCAAGGTAGATGAGAATATCGACTACAAAAAGGTTGCCCGTATGGCTTCAGGTGCTTCGGGAGCTGAATTGGCCAATATTGTTAATGAAGCGGCATTAAAAGCGGTTCGTGATGGCAGAAATTGTGCCACTCAAGCCGATTTGGAAGAATCTATTGAAGTTGTTATTGCCGGTTATCAAAAGAAGAACGCTATTTTAACTGATAAAGAAAAACTGGTTGTCGCTTACCATGAGATCGGTCATGCTTTAGTTGCAGCAAAACAAACCCATTCTGCTCCGGTACAAAAGATTACAATTGTGCCTCGTACTTCCGGAGCCTTGGGTTATACAATGCAGGTTGAAGAAGGAAATCATTATTTAATGAGCAAAGAAGAGCTGGAAACTAAAATAACAACTTATACCGGTGGTAGAGCAGCCGAAGAAATCGTCTTTAATTCAATCAGTACCGGTGCTTCTAATGATATTGAACAGGCAACAAAAATTGCCCGTGCCATGCTTACCCGTTATGGAATGAGTGATGAATTTGATATGGTTGCCTTTGAAACAGTCAATAATCAATACCTTGGCTCGGACACTTCTTTAGCTTGTTCAAGCGAATTACAGGCTAAGATTGATTATCAGGTTATTGAACTGGTTAAAAAACAGCATCAAAAAGCTCTCCAGATTTTAGAAGAAAATCGTGATAAATTAGACCAATTGGCAAAGTTCCTTTATGAAAAAGAAACTATCACCGGTGATGAATTTATGGAAATATTAAATAGTAATGCTTAAAACACTGTTATGTTTTTCCTTATAAAAAGGCCGCAAACAAAAACGGTCTTTTTATTTGCTGAAACTGAAATAAAAGATATATTAACTGATTTTTTCTGAATAATTTGATTAAAAATCAATTTCGAAATAAAAAAATCTAATATTTTTGGAAATATATTGATTTTTATTTTATAAATAGTTAAAATTAATCATATTTTTGAAAGGAAATTTGATTATTATGTACGATTTTGAACGATTTGGATCACTATTATTCAGTAAGGATGTCATGAAATCCAGATTACCTTCGCCGATTTATAAAAAATTTGTTGAAGCGAAACATCACGAAAATGCCTTGGACTCTGAAACGGCTGATGCTATTGCCCATGAAATGAAAGTCTGGGCCATCGAAAATGGCTGTACTCATTTCACCCATTGGTTTCATCCTTTAACCGGTTCCACTGCTGAGAAACATAACTCATTTGTCGAAGAAAGAGAAGGAATGCCAATTTGTCACTTTTCGGGAAAATCTTTGATTCGAGATGAACCTGATGCTTCTTCATTTCCTTCCGGTGGATTAAGAGCAACTTTTGAGGCGCGGGGATATACTTATTGGGACATCGAATCACCGGCATTTATCAGAGGTCATGTCTTATATATTCCGACCGTCTTTATTTCTTATACCGGTGAAAGTCTTGACACTAAGGGACCTTTATTAAAATCAATTGACGCTGTTAATAATGCAGCTAAGCGAATTGTAGTTGCCTTCGGTGATAAGAATGTTAAAAGCGTTACCCCTTCAATCGGTTTGGAACAGGAATACTTTTTGGTTGACAAGGATACCTTCTTAAAGCGTCGTGATTTGTATCTGACCGGGAAAACACTATTGGGTTGTATGCCATCAAAAGGTCAGGAGTTGGAAAAACACTATTTTGGTTCTATTCCTTCTTCGGTTAATGATTTTATGGAGGAAGTTAACAGTCAGTTATGGGACTTGGGCATTTATGATAAAGCTGAACATAACGAGGTTGCTCCGGGACAATTTGAAATCTCTCCTTTATATAACAGTCTAAATGTTGCCATTGACCAGAATATGATTATGATGGATGTTTTGCAGAAAGTTGCCCTCAAGCATAATATGGTTTGCCTGTTGCATGAAAAGCCATTTAATGGGGTTAACGGTTCAGGAAAACACAACAATTATTCTTTAATTACCGATGACGGTCAAAACTTATTCGATCCGGGCAGTGATCCTCATCAAAATGTTCGTTTCCTCTTATTTGTTTCAGCTTTGATTGAGGCAGTTGACAAATATGCTTCCTTAATCCGCTTATTCTCAAGTGATAGCGGTAATGATTTCAGATTAGGAGCCAATGAAGCTCCTCCGGCAATTGTTTCAATGTATTTAGGCGAAGCAATCGAATCAATTCTTAAATCTATCAGTGAGGGTAAGCCGACTTCCTATGTTAAGTCCGGTTTAAATGAGTTTGGAATTTCGACAATCAAACACTTACCAAAAGACAATTCAGATCGTAATCGTACTTCACCGGTTGCTTTTACCGGAAATAAATTTGAATTTAGAATGTTGGGTTCTTCTCTTAATGCTTCGGGATTAAATACGGTTATTAATACTGCTTTAGCAGATACTTTGGACGAGATTGCCGATAAACTTGAAAATGTTAAGTATCGTCAGGATGTCAGAGAATTGGCTTTGGAAATCATCAGCGATATCTATAAGAAGCATAAAAGAGTCATTTTCTCAGGTAATGGTTATAGCAGTGAATGGATCCAGGAAGCCGAAAAGCGCAAACTGGCAAATATTCCGACTTTTGTGCAGGCAATCAGCGAATTCTCGAAGGATTACAGTGTGGAATTATTCCAAAAGTATCAGGTTTATTCGCAAAAGGAAATTCAAGCTCGAAGCGAAATTATGTACGAGTCTTATATCAATATCAGAAGCATTGAGATAAAGACAATGACCAGTATGATTTATCAGCAGATTATCCCTTCGGCAATTAAGGAAATGAGCTTAATAACTTCGATTGATGAAAAGTATTGGGCTAAGTCGATGAAGACTAAGGTTGAAAAACTGGCTGAGTTTATCGATTTATGTTCACAAAAAGCCGGAGTGATTGAAGATGATATTAAGTCTTTGGAAAAGATCAACTCGATTGAAGAAAAGGGAAGCTTTATCCTCAATGAGATAATTCCGAAAACAAATGAATTAAGGGAAATTTCCGATAAGATGGAACATTATATCTCAATAGATAATTTATCGCTTCCTTCTTATGAAAAATTATTCTTTAATATAGATTACTAAAAAATAGCGTCAGCTATTTTTTTAAATTATTTCGACATTTTCGGCAACGATTATAATTTGACCCTCACTTAGCTCAAGCCGGCCTTTAACCATGACATTAAGCGATTTAGACAGATTTTCATTAATGATTTCTGATAAACCTCGCCATAATTTGACTTTAAACAGGTCGTTGATAATTTGACCTTGGCTGTCATAATATCCTCTTGTTACCTGAATAAGAATATTTCGGCTTAAAAGATCATTGTCTTTATCAGATAATACTTCGATTACTTTTCCGACCATAATAATAACATTCATCTTTTCTTCCTCCCTTTAAAGTTAGTTGATATATAATATTTTTAAAGAAGGATTATTCCTATTAAAGGACGGTAAGAAATTTATGGATGAAAAGATATTACAGTTGCGCCAAACTTTACATAATAATGCCGAACTGGCATTTCAAGAAAGGAAAACCAAAGCTATAATTTCGGCATTTTTGAACGAAAATACCGATTTTGAAGTTGTTGATTGCGGCAGTTATATGTATGCCTGCAAAATCAATAAAGGAAATCCGATTGCTTTTCGCTGCGATATGGATGCTGTATGTGACAATGATAATAAGCCCGCTCATCTATGCGGTCATGACGGACATTGTGCTATCATCTGCGGTTTAGCTAAAAGATTGAGCAATTGTCAAACAAATCGGGATATATATTTAATCTTTCAACCGGCTGAAGAAATCGGTCAGGGCGGTAAGATTTGCAGTCAAATAATTAAAGAGAAACAGATTAAGGAAATATATGGCTTACATAACATTCCTAATTATCCAAAAGGAACGATTTTGTTAAGAAAAGGCTGTTTTGCTTGCGGTTCGGTTGGATTGAGAATCAGCTATTTTGGAAAAGCGGTTCATGCCGCTTATCCAGAAAACGGGATAAATCCCACTTTAGCCTTTGGGCAACTAATCAATGAGCTTCAACGACTGCAGCAGAATTTAAAAAGTGAAGATGAAGTCTTAATGCACAGTTATATCGGTTTAAAGGTTGGCAGCGACCATTTCGGTGTCAATGCCTCAGAGGGTTATTTGAATATTACAGTAAGAGCGCAAAATCAAAATAAGTTTGAAATTTTTTTGAAACAGATTACTCAACTGGCCGATTCCATAGCTTTACAGCATCAGCTGCAGTGCAAAATTGCTTCATTTGACTACTTCTGTGCAACCGTCAATGATGACAGTTGTGTTGAAAAGGTACAAAAGCAATGCCAAAAGCTAAATATGCCATATACTTATTTGACAGAGCCGATGCGTTGGAGTGAAGATTTCGGCTACTATCTAAAAGAAGGCAAAGGCTGTTTCTTCGGTATCGGTGACGGGCTAGACTATCCTCAATTACACAGCAAGCTCTATGATTTTCCTGATGAAATAATCTTACCGGCTATAGATTTGTTTAGCTCATTAGTTTAGAATTATAAAGGTGACCATTATGAATAAAATTAGATTCTATTTGACGTTGTATTTTACCAAAGCAGTTATCAAGTTTATGAAACTGCTGGGTTTTAATGCGACAAATACCCCGGGGGAAATCGCTTTGAGATTATGTCCGGATATTCTCGGCTATCTTAAATCGGCAAAGATTACTATTGCTGTAACCGGTACTAACGGTAAAACCAGTACCAATAATATTTTATCTTCAACGTTAAAAAATAGCGGTTATTCGGTTTTTGACAATGGTTTCGGCAGTAATATATTAAGTGGAATTGTAACCACTTTGATTACTTATTGTGATTTAAAAGGGCAGTGTCAACAGGACTTTGCCTGTTTAGAAGTCGATGAGCGCAGTTCGGCTAAGGTTTACCGTTATTTGAAACCCGATTATCTGATTTGTACCAACTTACAGCGTGACTCATTGATGAGAAATGCCAATGTTGATTTTATCTTTAATATCATTGATCAAGCCATTGATCCGGATACTGTTTTGATTTTAAACAGTGATGATTTAATCAGCAGTCAGTTGGGAAAAGGCCGAAACAAAAGGTATTTCTTCTCAGTTAAACAGCAAACCGGTGAGATTTCTCGGGATAATCTGGTCAAAGATATCGTTATCTGTCCTAATTGCGGCGAAAATTTACAATGGGATTTTGTGCGTTATCATTCAATCGGCAAAGGCTACTGTCCGAAATGCGGTTTCAAAAATGAAACGCCACAATATGTTTTTGACTGTTGCCAAGACAACATTGTGACATTTACAATCGATAAGGAAAGCTATCGTTATCCTTTGGTCGGTTATCGTACAACAGATTTTTATAATCAGACTGCTGTTATTACCGCTTTAAATTTGTGCGGTGTACCTTATGAAAAGATTGTCGAAGGATTAAGTAAAACAACAGTACCGGCTATTCGTTTTACTTCTTATACTTTTAATGATATTGAAGTTTTGTCGATTTTATCTAAGGGGATGAATCCTATTGCGGTCTCATCCAGTTTAGATGTAGTAAATAAAGATACCAGAAGAAAGGCAGTTATCTTATATTTAGATGACGGTCATGAAAGCAAATCTTCATCTGAGATGATTTCCTGGATCTATGATGTTGATTTTCAGTTTTTGAATGACTGTAATATCTCTCAAATTTTAGTAGGGGGAAAAAGGTGCGAGGACTATTTGGTCAGAATGCTTTACAGCGGGGTTGATCAGGCTTTAATTACTACCAGCTTTGATCCGGCTTTAACTGCACAATCCTTAAAACTTGATGGTGTGGAAGCAGTATATATCTTATATGATATGTATGATATTCCAAATTATCAGAAAATATTTGCTAATGTTAAACAATTGTGTCTGGAAAGGGGAGAAGATTAATATGGTTGTAGAAATATTATATCCCGATATTTGTAATTTTTACGGTGACAGAGGTAATATCATTTTCTTAAAAGAAAATCTTTCCGATAGCACGATTATTGAAACTAAGGTCAACGATGTTCCTTATTTTTCCAATCATGAGGTTGATTTAATCTATCTAGGCAGCTGTTCGGAAGCCAAACAGCCAATGATAATTGATCGGCTCAAAGCTTATCGGGATCGCCTGGTTCAATTAATCAACCAGGACAAACTTTTCCTGTTGACGGGGAATGGACTGGAAATCTTTGCGCAAAATATTTATGAAGATGATAAAATAGTGACAACAGGTTTATCGATACTGGCGGTTGATGTCTATCGTAATTATCAAAAAAGGATTAACAGTCTTTTCAAAGGAAAATTCCAAGATTTGACAATAGTCGGTTTCCAATCTCAATTTGATGTATATAAAAGTGAGATGCCGCCATTATTTGAATTAAAGAAGGGTTATAAAAGTTTTTTAAATGAAAACAGTGAAGGGATCAGATATAAAAATTTATATGCTACTACTGTTTTAGGACCAATTTTAGTATTAAACCCGCTTTTTTCACAAAGCATCCTGAATTTGAAAGAATTGAAATATCAAGATCAGCTAATGCTGGCTTATCAAAACCGTTTAGCTGATTTTGACAGAGTATTAGAAAAGAGGTAAATGATGAAACAGTATTTGGATATGTGTGAACACATTCTTAATAACGGCGTTGCCAGAAATGATAGAACCAATACCGGTACTATTTCCGTATTCGGATATCAAACCCGTTATAATCTTGAACAGGGATTTCCGTTATTGACTACCAAAAAAGTATATTTTAAGGCGATTGTTTACGAGCTGTTATGGTTTATCAGCGGTTCTACCAATATTGCTCCGTTAGTGCAGAACAAAGTTAGAATTTGGAATGAGTGGCCTTATCAGAAATATTGTCAAAGCGAACAATACCAGAATGAAACGATGGAAGAATTTATTGAAAAGATCAAAACTGATGAACAATTCGCCCAAAAATGGGGCGATTTAGGCCCGGTTTATGGCAAACAGTGGCGTGATTTCTTTGGAGTTGACCAACTCAAGAATTTGATCGAAGGAATTAAAAAAGATCCTTTTTCCCGTCGTCATATTTTGGTAGCCTATAATCCGGCACAAGTTGATCAGATGGCATTGCCGCCTTGCCATGCATTTGTTCAATTCTATGTCAGTGCCGATAATAAAAAATTATCGCTACAACTTTATCAGAGAAGTGCTGATACTTTCCTTGGTGTCCCGTTTAATATTGCTTCTTATTCTTTACTTTTGATGATGGTGGCTCAGGTATGCGGTTTGCAGCCATACGAAATGGTACATACTTTTGGTGATTTACATATTTATAATGATCATATCGATTTGATAAAAGAGCAGTTAACCAGAACACCTCGACAATTGCCAAAGGTTATCTTAAATCCGGAAATTAAAAATATCGAAGATTTCAGGTTTGAAGATATTCAATTGGTTGACTATGACCCTTATCCTGCTATTAAGGGAAAGGTTTCGGTCTAATGTTTTCTTTCAGTGTGGCTTTTGACTCTAATCGAGGAATTGGAGTTAATGACAGTTTGCCTTGGCATATCAAGGAAGAGCTGGCTTTATTTAGGAAAAATACTTTGAATAAAAGTATCATTATGGGGCGAAAAACTTTTGAAAATCTACCAGGGCAACTTAAAAATCGGACCATCTATGTGGTAACAAATGATATCACATATCAGCATCCGGATTGTATGGTAATAAATGATTTTGAGGCTTTTTTGCAGCAGCATTATCAAGATCAGCAGGAATATATTATCTGCGGTGGCAGCAGCATTTATTCGCAAAGCTACAATTATTGTCAGAAAGGTTATTTGAGTGTCATCAAGCAGGCTTATCAGGTAGACCGTTATTTTAAAGAATTTGATTATGATGACTTTATGATTGTGAAAGAACAGGATTACGAAAAATTTGTTTACCGCCAGCTGGTCAGAAGAAAACATTTATAATGGTATAAGCGAAATGGCAAGCGATTTCCATTTTTTATTAGGTATAATCCTATTGGCTTGTTGACTTATTCATTATTTTTTTCTATTATCAAAATGGAGATAAGAAATGAAAAAAGAGGTTGGAAGTTTATTGCTTGCCAAAACGGGTGAACTGATAAAAAATGAGGGCATTAAAAATTTGACCATGCGAAGTGTTGCTTCATGTTGCCACTTGTCGGTCAGCAATATTTATAATTACTATTCTCCCAAGGATGAAATGATTGATGTTTACTTTTATCATCAGTGGCTGGCATTTTTTAATGAAGTAAAGAGCAAATCATCTGATAATTTAAGCAGTATTATCGGGATTATTAATGCCGAATTTAAAACATTCATCAGTAATAACAGGGAATTATTTGAGGATAATGACACATTAAATCGCTTTATGAGAGTGCTTAATTCTTATGAACCTTCAATTCTTTCGCAGTTTAGCGATCTTTTGTTGCCGCTGTGTAATGATTCTCCGATTGAAGACAAGCAGTTTTTAGCTGAAACTGTGATTGAATCAGTCTTGCAGTGGACAATTGATGAAGTTGATGAAAATCGGCAGAAAGACCTGCTTTATAAAATCTTTTTAAGACAGGAAAAAGTTGATTAGCAGTTTTTGTTTGGCTTTAGATACTGTTATTTTTAGCTTTTCTTGTTGCCTAAAAAATGCTGCTATGTTTTTGTTATATCACTTTTAATGATGTCTAGATTTTGTGGTGTTGGACCTATAGTATAAAGAAAGCACCGTTTGGATTTTTTCAAACGATGCTAATTATCGAGATTCTTATTTTGCTTCTTTGCGAGCTTTAAATCTTTATTAAATTGATTAGTAAACTGCACATCATATTTCATACTTCAAGTGTAGCCTTTAGATCATCTATAGTGGAATATCTCGGTGCAGAAGAATCAGAAAGCATTCTCTGTCCTTCCTCGATCGTCGCAGCTGTAGTTTCATTTGGTATATCCAATTTCAACTCAAAAGGAATGCCATGTTTCCTAAATAGCGGTTCTTAGAAATATATTTATAGCAGTTGTCATATTTAGACCGAGTTCTTCGAAAATTCATCAGCCTAATCCTTGATGTTCTAATCTATTCTGATATTCAAATTTGCTGTTGCCATACATAGTACCTCCATTCGAAAACAGAATATGAAAAAAACGTCTTTTGTCAATAAATTGTCATTATATTTGCGTTAAAATGTGTAGTGTATTGATTCTGGACATTTAGATGCAATTAATAAAGTAAAATAACCTCAACCTTGAGCTATTAACTCTTGGATGAGGTTTTGATTTTATTTAAAAAGAAGTTACAAATTAAAATGCATTAGTCCTTTTTATTTAATAATGATGCCTTAATGAATTCTCTAAAAATCGGATGAGCTTTATTTGGACGGCTCTTAAATTCAGGATGGTATTGTACTCCGATAAAGAAATCATTCTTTTGATAACAGATTGCCTCTACCAGTCTTTCATCAGGTGAAGTACCGACAATATCCATGCCGTTATCGATGAACTGCTGACGGTATGAATTGTTAAATTCGTAACGGTGACGGTGACGTTCTGAGATTAATTGTTTATGGTAACATTTTTCCAAAAGGGAATTTTCTTTTACCTTACAAGGATAACCGCCTAAACGCATTGTTCCACCTTTGTCAATCTGATCGTTTTGATCGGCCATAAAGTCGATTACTTTATGCTGACTGTTGCTGTCAAATTCATTGGAGTTGGCATCGCTGTAACCCAGTGCGTTGCGGGCAAATTCAATAGCCGCAATCTGCATTCCCAGACAAATGCCAAAATAAGGCACATTGTTTTCTCGACAGTATTTGGCGGTTGTTATCATTCCTTCAATTCCTCGATCACCAAAGCCTCCCGGAACAATTATTCCATCCACATCAGAGAACAATGAATAACAGTTTTGTTCGGTAATGGTTTCCGAATCAATCCATTTAATGGTTACTTTACAGTCATTTTCATATCCGCCGTGTTTTAAGGCTTCAATAACTGACAAATAAGCATCATGCAATTTGATATACTTGCCTACTAAAGCAATAGTAACTTTCTTTGAAAGTGAGCTGATCCGGTTAGTCAGTTCTTTCCATTTGGTTAAATCAATGGCGTTAATTTGTTCCATATTCAGCTCTCTTAAAACAATCTCTGAAAAGTTTTGTTGTTCCAGCATTAATGGAGCCTGATAGAGATCTTCTACAGTCGAATTTTCAATAACACAATCCGGTTTAACATTGCAGAACAGGGATATTTTATTGATGATTGATTGAGGGATTTTCCCGTCACAACGACAAATAATGATATTTGGTAAAATTCCGTTTTCCTGTAACAACTTTACGGAATGTTGGGTTGGCTTTGATTTGTATTCGTCACTTCCGGCGATATAAGGAACTAAAGTAACGTGAATGAAACAAACATCTTTCGGATGTTCGATTGCGATTTGTCTGATTGCTTCGATAAACGGTTGTGATTCGATATCACCCACCGTTCCGCCGATTTCGGTGATAACAATATCACTGTTGGCTTTTTTGCCGACAGAATAGACAAATCTTTTGATTTCGTTGGTTATATGAGGGATAATCTGGACCGTTTCTCCCAGGTATTCGCCTTTTCGCTCCTTGTTGATAACGTTAAAGTATACTTTACCGGTAGTTAGATTGGAATATTTATTCAAATCTTCGTTAATGAAACGTTCATAATGGCCTAAATCCAGATCGGTTTCCGCTCCGTCTTCGGTTACGAAAACTTCCCCATGTTGTATCGGGTTCATTGTTCCCGGATCGACATTGATATATGGGTCTAATTTTTGGGAAATAACCTTATAACCTCTTTCTTTTAACAGTCTACCCAAACTTGCGGCCGTAATTCCTTTTCCAAGGCCTGATACCACTCCACCTGTAACAAAAATATACTTCATAAAAATCCCATCCTTTGCCCCAACAAAAAATAGAGGGCTAATAAACCAAACGGTTGAAGAACCGTTTTTTTTATTGCTCTCTAGCAACGTAAAAATTATATTATAAATAGGTTAATCTATTCAATAATTTTTTTACATTTTTTTAAAAATTTTATCCGATGGAATTTAAGATGGCTTCGCATTTTTCATTTCTTTTGAATTTTCCTTTAATGACTTGACCTTTTTTGATGACTAATTCCACATTTTTTAAATTTGTCAAATCATCTAACGGATTTTGAGCGGTTACAATCAAGTCAGCCTGTTTTCCTTCTTCTATTGAGCCTATTTGATCTGCCAATTGCAAGATTTTAGCATTTTGAAGGGTAGCAGTGTATAAAGCGAAGCGTTTATCGTGACAGACATATTTATCAAAATAAACCAATTCCCGATAAAAATCATAGTGGGTGATAAACGGGCAGCCGACATCATTACCTAAGCCGACTTCAATGGAATTAGCCAGTGCGCTTTTAGCAGCTGAGATAATTCCATCGCATACAATGGTTCCGTTGATTTTATAAAATGGATCAGGCAGCTGACTGTCATCCAATAATTTCATCGGAATAGCCGGTGAGATGGTGCAGATTAATTTTCGGTTGGTCTTTTGGAATAAATCGATTAGATAATCGTCAAGTTCTGCACCGTGTTCAATTGTATCGACTCCATTTTCCAAAGCCGCTTTAACTCCTTGAGTTGATTCTACATGGGCAGAAACCGGCAGGTTATAACTGTGCGCTCTGTCACAAATTGCCTTGATCATTTCCGGTTCCATTTTCATTTCAGCCGGTTTTCCTGGAACATCACCATCCAGCACACCGCCGGTAATCATTATTTTAATCCAGTCTACTTTTCCCTGTTTGACGATTTCATCAACACAATTTACGGCAGCTTCAATACTTTCGCATGGATAGGCTACTGTTCCCACCATATGTCCGTTAATGGTTGCGATGGCATAATCACTGACTAAAAGTGTCGGACCGATACACTTTTGAGAGTTTATATCATCACGAATTGAACTGTCGATATTGCTGATGCCTCCGACGGCTCTTAAAGTCGTTACTCCGGACAATAATTCGATTTTAGCCTGTTTATAGCACATTTTTTTCAAAGCTGCTTTGCCGATTTTGAATTTTAAAACGATTTTCAACAAGGTTGGTAAATCAACTTTATTCTTTGAAAAAGAGATCGGTTTTCCGCTTGATGGCAAATGGCAATGCAGGTTAATCAGTCCGGGTAAAAGGTATTTACCGTTTAAATCGATTACCTCAAAATCTGAAGCGGCCGATAGATTAGCCTGAATTTTTTCAATTATGCCATCATTGATTAAGACATCTTTTTGCTGCGGCTGCATATCCTTGGTTCCGTCAAGAATAATACCGTTTTTAATTAGTATTTTTGTCATTATTGTCCCTTCTTTCTATTTCTTAAATTTTATTTATTGTAGCACAATTATTTTAGTAAATGTGCTACTATTATGAGGAAGGGGGTGCAATATGGAAAGAAAAATTACTATTACTGCATCAAGCTCAACCAGTATTAAAGCTGATGTTGTTGAATTTGACATTACTTTATCATCGTTAGATCAAAGCTATCAAAAGGCTTATACTTTATCGACTGAGCAATTAGCCCAGCTGCAGTTTGATTTAACATCAATCGGCATTAAAAAGGAGCAGCTGAAGACTACTTCTTTTGATGTGCAGCAGAAATTTAACAATATCAGAAATCAGGATGGCAGTTACAGCCGGCAGCTGGAAGGTTATCAGATTACCCATTGTTTAGTTTTACAGCAGAACTACGATATAGAACTGTTGGCAGCTGTTTTGAATAAATTAGCTTTTTGTTCGTGTCAGCCGCAGTTTAATATTAGATTTACCTGTAAAAATCAAAAAGACTATACTGAATTGTTAATGAAACAATTAACCAAAGAGGCAAAACACCGGGCTAGATTATTGGCAAAGGATAATGGTGTCAAGCTGAAACAGCTAGTTGATGTCGATTATTCATTCTCTGACGGCGATTATTACAGTCCGACTGTCTACGGTTTATGTAAAAGCGCTAAAATGGATGGTGGGGTATTGGAACTCAATCCGCAGGATATTACAATCAGTGCTTCGGCAAGATTTATTTGGGAAATCGAATAGAAGTGATGGTTTGTCTTTGAATAATGAAGCAGTTTTATATTCAAAGCAGAACATAATTGGAGGCCACCAATGAAAAAAGGGAAGTTAATTGTCTGGTTACTATTTATTGTTTATTTGGTTACTTTAGTCGACTTGCTGTTTTTTTCAAGAGCTTATGATAGTGCCAGTGGAGTTAATTTGGTGCCGATGAATCAGATTGAGCTGTTTTACGGCTTGTTGTCATCGCCGAATTATTCTTTCAGAAAACTGGCCATTATTAATCTGTTTGGTAATATCCTAATATTTGTTCCGTTTGGTTTTTTTATCAGTATCTTATTTAAGCGTTTTAAAAATTATTTTAATTTATTATTGTTTTCTTTTGGATTTGTTTTGATTTGTGAATACACCCAGTATTATTTCAAAATCGGTACTTTTGACGTCGATGATATTATTCTTAATCTGTTGGGCGTTACTATCGGTTATCTGCTTTATTGGATAATATGGAGATTATATGAATGTTTTAAATAAAACCACTCAATTGGTTCATTATATCTTGCAGCAGTATTTGACTGGGCAGAGTATTGCCATAGACTGTACCGTTGGCAATGGTCATGACACTTTGTTTTTAGCGCAAAGATGCAAATTTGTCTATGGTTTCGATATTCAAAAACAGGCTATTGACAACACTGATGAATTATTAAGAAGTAATGAATTGGACAACTATCGTCTGATTTTAGACAGTCATAGTGAAATGGCGAAGTATATCTGTGAACCGGCTGATGCGATTGTATTTAATTTAGGCTATTTGCCTTGTTCTGACAAAACGGTTACCACAACCTCTTTATCGACCGTTGCGGCAGTTAAACAGGCATTACAGCTGCTAAGTTTACATGGAGTAATCGCTATTACCATTTATTACGGTCATCCTGGCGGAAAGCAGGAGCGTAAAGATTTATTGTCATATTTAAGCAGTATTGATTCCAATCAATTTGCGGTACGCTGGCTTTCCAGTTTAAATAGTGATAATTGTCCGCCTGAAATAGTATTTATTACTCATCGAGGTAAATAAATAATCAATTGATAACTGTTAATTTATTATCTATTGATTATTTTTTTTATTTTATTCTATAATTATTATGACATGAAGTGGTTTGTTTGAAAATTAATACATCAAATTTGCAGGATTTGTTGAATAACTGGTAGTTATCTGATAGGTCTTTTGCAGGATGATTTCAGGCAAGTTTTATGTTATTAAATTATGTTTGACAATAAATAAGTGAAAGGAGATATTATGGGACTTATTAAAGCAGCAGTTGGTGCAACTTTAAGCACACTAAAGGATTCATGGAAGGATTATTTCACTTGTGAATCACTATCTAATGATGTATTAGTTTGTAAGGGAGAAAAACATACATCTTCAGTATTCTCTAAAGACGATTCAAATATTATAACAAACGGCAGTGGTATTGTAGTTAACGAAGGCCAGTGTGTTATTATCGTTGATAATGGTCAGGTAGTTGAGTTTTCTGCTGAAGCAGGATTGTTCACTTATGATAAATCAGCTCAACCTTCATTATTTGGCGGTAATTTGTTAGAAAATTTGAAGGCTACTTTTGAAGAAATCAAAAATCGTTTTGTTACCGGCGGAGTTACCGGAGCTGATCAAAGAGTTTATTATTTTAATACTAAAGAAATCTTAGACAATAAGTTTGGTACAGCTAATCCGATTCCATTCAGAGTTGTTGACAGTCGTATCGACTTGGATATTGATTGCTCAATTCGTTTGGCTGGTCAGTATTCTTACCGTATTGTTGATCCGGTATTATTCTATACTAATGTTTGCGGTAATGTTTCGACTTACTATACCCGTGATGAAATTGATTCAACTTTAAAGAGTGAATTTGTCAGCGCTTTACAGCCGGCAATGGGTAAGTTATCTGCTTTAGGTTTAAGACCTAATGAAATTGTTAATCACAATGCTGAATTAGAAGTTTACTTAAATGAAGCATTATCTTCTAAGTGGTCATCATTCAGAGGTATTAAAGTGGTTAATGTTGCGATTTCTACTGTAACTTTACCAGAAGATCAGGCTCAAATTATTACCGATGCTCAAAAGGCTGTTGCTTACGCTAACAGCAAGGTTGCTGCCGGTGGTTTAGTTGACGCTCAGATTACTGCTATGAAGGAAGCAGCAGCAAATTCAGCCGGTGCTGCAGTTGGCTTTATGGGCTTAAATGCTGCTCAATCAGCTGGTGGAGTAAATGTTAATAATATTTTTGCTCAGGCTCAAACTCAAAGTACAACAGCAACTGAGGGCTGGACTTGCTCATGCGGTACGGTAAACAGCGGTAACTTCTGTTCAAACTGCGGCAAGCAAAAAGATGACGGTAGCTGGAGCTGCACCTGCGGTACAGTAAACACCGGTAATTTCTGCTCTAATTGCGGGGCTAAAAAACCTCAATAAAAGGAGGTAATATGGGATTATTTGATAAAAAATACTGCGATATTTGCGGTAATCAAATAGGCTTATTCGGAAACAGAAAAGTTGAAGATGGCAATGTTTGTAAAGATTGTGCCTCTAAACTTTCTCCGTTCTTCTCTGATCGTAGAAAATCTACTATTGCTGAAATCAAACAGCAATTGCAGTATCGTCAGCAAAATGAAATCAATTTAAAATCTTTTAATCCGACTAAGATTGTCGGAAAGTCTTGGAAAGTTTATGTTGATGACAGTTCGGCAAAATTTGTAGTAGCAAATAACGATTATCGTAAAAATAATGCCGATTTAATCGACTTAAAGTCAGTTTGTTACTTCAAAGTTACTGTTTCCGAAGAAAAAGATGAATTATTTATCGAAGATAATGACGGTAATCAGGTATCTTATGTACCACCTCGTTATGATTATGAATATGACTTCAATGTGGAATTAAGAGTAAATCATCCTTATTTTGAAGACATTACTTTCAAACTGAATAACGAAACTATTGATGACCCTACCAGCGGCTTATTCAGTCAATATGTGACAATGGTTGAGGATATAAAGAATGCTTTAGGTTACAGCGGCAATGTTCTTGATTTATCAGCTATCACTAATCCAGTTTATTCTGCTGATGGAACAACCACCACAACCTCATCATCTTCTGACTGGTATTGTCCGAAATGCGGCAATAAGAATACGGAAAACTTCTGCAGCAAGTGCGGTACAGCTCGCCCTAGCTCAGTCGGTGGATTCTGTATCGGTTGCGGATATAAATTTGAGACAACCGAAACCGTAAAATTCTGCCCTAAGTGCGGAAAACAACAATTTTAATTAAAGGATAGTGCACCAAGCTATTTGGTGCACTATATGAAAGGGATAAGTTATGAGTGATTTACAACAATTTAAGTGTCCTGCTTGTGGAGGTACTATTACTTATAATGGTTCTAGCAACACCTTAAAATGTGATTATTGCGGCAATGAGTTCAGTATTGAGTCTTTGAATCAGTATAATCAG
>JBJFHD010000078.1:0-13715 GCA_051893335.1 Erysipelotrichaceae bacterium
GAGGCTGCAAGCCTCTACATAGTTTCCTAAATTTTTATTTTTTTACAGCCCCTTTGTAATTCCATATATCTTTTAATAATTGTCGATATCAGCTCAGCCGCCAAATCCACATCATCATTGCAGATGACATATTTATACTGACCCAGCATCTGCATTTCCTTGGTTGCCTTAGCTAAACGCTGCTGAATAATCTCTTCGGGTTCGCTCTTTCGACCTCTGATTCTTCTTTCCAATTCATCCATTGAAGGCGGAATGATAAAGATTGACAAAGCATCCGGACATTTCTGTTTAACCTGAACTGCTCCTTCAACCGTTATTTCAAGCAGAACATTTTTGCCCTCATTACGCAATTGTTCAACATATGCTAAAGGGGTACCGTAATAATTGCCGACAAATTCAGCATGTTCCAACAGTTCACCATTTTCGATTGCCTGTTGAAACCTTTCCTTGCTGACGAAAAAATAATCAACGCCGTCTACTTCTTTTCCTCGTGGGGCACGAGAAGTCATAGAAATAGAGTAAGCAATCTTTAACTGCGGATCATCTTGAAACTTAGCTCTGACGGTTCCTTTGCCGACACCTGAAGGTCCTGATAAGATGATTAACAATCCTTTCTTCATACTATCTTCCCCCTTATTTTTTTCTATTATACTTTTTACAAGCCATTTTTTCAATGTGATATAATTGTTTTGAGGTGTTTTTACTATGGCTTTTGACGGTATTTTTCTTCATCAGGTAACTAAACAATTACAGCAGGCAGTAGGATTGAGAATTGTAAAAATTCATCAGATTTCCGATACCGAAGTTTTATTCAGTCTAAAGGGACATAACAGTTATCAATTAATGGTCAGCGCTCACTCGCTTTATAACCGTATCCATTTCACAAAAGAGAAATATCCTACCAGAAGCAGTCCCAACAACTTCATCATTCTACTGAGAAAATATCTTGAATCCGGGCTTATCAGTTCAATCAGACAGGCAGGATTGGATCGCTATCTGATTTTTGAAGTCGATAATCGCAATGAGATCGGTGATAAAATCCATGTGCAGTTATATGTTGAATTAATGGGTAAATATGCCAATATCATTTTGGTCCAAAACGGCCGAATTATTGACGCCCTAAAACATATTCCGCCTTTTGAAAATACCATCAGAACAATCCAGCCCGGTGCCAAGTTTACCGAAACAGCTGCTCAAACAAACAAAAAGAACCCATTTGAAGTCGAAGATATCGACTGTAATGTAAAACTGTCGGAAAACTATATCGGCATTTCCGATTTACTGGCTCAAGAGATTATTTACCGCAGACAAACTCAATCCTACAGTGAGATAAAACAAGAGATCTTGCAGAGCGATAAAATGTACATCACCACCGTTAATGATAAGCAGTATTTCCATTGTATTGCCTTGACCTTCCTAAAACAGCCTTACCAGCAATTTGATTTATTCACAGGTTTGGACTATTTCTATTTTGCTAAGGAAGAAAAAGACCGGATCAGACAACTCAGCGGAGATTTATATAAATTTACCCGACGGGAAATCAATAAGTATACCAAAAAACTCGCAGTATTAACGGCGGATTTGCAAAGCGCCCAACAATGCGACAAATATAAATTAATGGGACAAATCCTTTATGCCAATCTGGATCAGGTTAACAAAGGCAACAAATCCATCACACTAAATGACTTTGACGGAGAAAAAATTACGATTGAACTGGATGAAAAACTCGATGGCAAAGGTAATGCGAAAAAATATTTTACCCGTTATCGCAAGCTATCAACCGGTCAAAAATATATTCAACAACAAATTGAGATTGCCCAGGATAACTTGGATTACTTTACTGCCATTGCCCAGCAATTGCAGATCTCTGACTTTGCCAGTTCTCAAGAAATCAGAGCGGAATTGGAAAAAAACGGCTTTTTAAAAGCCAAAGTTGAAAAGGCCAGAAAGAAAAAACCGACCGAACCGAGTTATACCCGGATCGATTATCAGGGTTGTACCATCCTCATCGGCAAGAACAATCTTCAGAATGACTACATAACTTTCAAAAAGGCCAACCGCTTTGATTACTGGTTCCATGTCAAAGATGCTTCCGGAGCTCACGTGATTATCAGCAGCAGCGAACCGAGTGAAGACCAAATCAGGCTATGTGCCGCTTTAGCGGGTTATTTTTCAAGCTATCGCAATTCCCAAAGTATTGCGGTTGATTATACAATGGTAAAAAACTTGAAAAAAATCCCTAACAGCAAGCTAGGTAAAGTCATCATGAAACAGTATAAAACCATCTATATCGATATCGATCAGAAACAAATTGAACAACTTCTGACCAAGCAAAACGGCCAAGCGTCATAGCTTAGCCGTTTTTATTGTTTAAAGATTTTTCTGTTCAGATAAGTGAATAATTTATTCAGATAGTAGCAGCAAATCACTACAGCCGCTATTACCAATAGATTAATCACAATTTTCGGTAAAAATTTACCGGTAAGAGAGATTAGCGGTAAGCCAATCAACTCTTGAAACAAATACATTTCCAAGGAACAGTTCCCGATTAATGACAGCGTCTTCGTCAATTTATCGTGGTTTTGACATAACATCCCGACCAAATAAGAAATTGATACCGCCAATAGACTGTTTGCCAGCAAACTGTTTGGTTCAACAATGTTGATTTTGATAAGTTTGGTAAAATTCAAATAGAAGATTACTACTCCGGCCGCAAAAATCAACCAGATAAGCCAAACACTGACAGACTTATCATCATTTAAGATCAAATGTTCCAAGTAAACGCCCAAAACGAATACCGGAATACGCCACAAAATTCCATAAAAATCAACTCTTGCGTCGATTAAGATTGCCCCAACAATCCATATCAAGATAAATGAAGCGGTAAAGATACCCTTGTGTCGGCTTTTTTCAAATAAATTGAAATAAATCGGAAACAAAAGGTATACCAGACAAATCGCTATTACATACCACTTAAACAGGTAGATTGATTTGGCAAAAAAACTATAACCGGTAACATTTTCAATAAAGGTCGTTATGGACCAATTAGAAGTCAAAGCCGTTAAAACGGCGGTCAATATCCAAGGCAAAATAAACTTCGGAAATCTTCTCTTATAAAACTGTTTCACATCACGGTTTTTCTTCAAAGAATAATACAGTCCTAAACCGGAAACCAGAAAGAAGATGTCCACCCCGCAATAGCAGATGTTTTTGATTACTCTTTCAATTGTCGAAACATAAGCAATTTTAGAAAATAAACTCAGCCACAAATGAAAGATAACGATAAACAGTGCTCCAACCCCCATAATGGCACTGCGGTAATCACTTATTAAGGATAGCTTAACCTTCTTATTCAGCATTTGTCTTTTCTAATACTTTACCGTTTTTGTAGTTGCTTTCAAAGTTTGCCTTAATAGCATCAGCGGTATCGCTGTTTGACATTACCAGTACAACTAAATTGTCTGTGTACATTACGATTGTTTTTGCTGCTGAAACGCAGATCCACTTCTGTGGATTAGCATTATCAAATACTTCTTGAGCCAAAGTTGCGCCATCGCCGTCTTTGGTATTGATAACTACAACAGAGTGAGCAATTGAACCGATTAAAGCATCGGCAGTTACTGCTTCATAACTATCTTTGTAATCTACAAAGGCAAAATACTGGAAAGAATCCTTATCGATAGGAGTAACTTCATACATCGGAGTATCAACAGAAGCCAATAAAGTGTCAACTACACTGTTTAAATCAACTTCCTGATTTGTGTCATTGTTGCCACATCCGACAAGTAATAATAGTGCTAATAAGCACACAAACAATTTTTTCATTTCTAATTTCCTCTTTCTTTACTTTCTTGCCACTTTTATCAAGCGGACGATTGTTGTCGCCAATGCAGCATTAATCAACATTTCTACTACAAAATTAGCGACAACCAAACCATAAATGAAATATCCTGCAATGTTGCTGCCATATCCCGCATCGCCAGCCCAGCTTGTTATCAGCGGCATATATACCAAAACGCATCCGATAAGGAAAACGCCGGTATTAACAATCGGAGCAGACAGGGAAGCCACAACTCCGGCAAGCTTTTCACTTTTTTTACTTATTGCCTTATAAACAAGGCCTGAAACAAATCCGGCTGCAACCCCTTTAACAAGTACAACGATAACGGTTGCCAAAGGACTATAAGCCATAAATGCGGCTGCATCTCCGCTTAATAATACAATTAAGCCAAATACAAATCCCAGTAAAGCTCCTGAAAGCGGACCATATAAGGCTGCTCCGATAACGATAGGAACCAGTACCAGTGAAATGGAGAATTCACCTAACTTGATGAATGAACCTATATACTGCAATACCACAACGATTGCTACCATTAGGCTCATTACTGCCAGTTTTCTAATTTTTTCATTATTCATTTCTATTTCTCCTTGCTACCACTCATAAAGATGCGGTGCTCTGCCCTTTTAGGGCTCTTGTATTGTATCAAACATCACTGTTTATTGCAACCGAAGCCGGCAATAAAAACCACTATCGCCAGCAAGCTGCAGCAGCAGCTCACCATCAACAATACTCTTTCATTATAAAGGGTCATTACATAAGCACAAATAAACCCGGAAAACAGGGAGCCGGCATTGATTGAAGAACACAATTGATTAATCTTATTGGCCCGCAAAATAGCTTGCGGACCCACTATTTTTAATAGGTAGTTATACCCGGCAAAACCTAAAGCACCGTAAGAGAAAACCGATAAAAACATCGCCAGATACAATAGATTAAGGTCTTGAGAAATCCAGATTAAAAAGACTTTAATAAAAGAAAAGATAAAACTGACTAACAACAGTTTCTCGCTGGATATTTTCTTTAATATCCTGTCAGAGTTAACATTTACCGCTATTACAACAGTTGACTGAATCGCAAATAACACCGCCAAATTAAACATATTGCCGCCATTGGCAATCACTATTCGGGAAATAAACTTTATCGAAGTAACCGCCGCCATACTTGACAAAAGACTGGCAAAGATAAACAAAATAAAGCGTTTGTTAGGCTTAATGCTATTATCAGGGATTTGCTTCTGACAATATTGGTGATCTTCCTTTGAAAATAAAACCGATAAAAAGCTGATAAAAACAAACAGCGTAGTGAAATGAATATAGACTAACGGACTGTATCTGACAAAACAATAACCGATTATTAATACCATCAGACTATAATAAAGCGGTCCTAAACTGATTGGGCGATTACCGTCAGCGATTTTGTCATTATGACTGATTTTAGCCGCATAAATATTAACCAAATGATGACTGTAGGAGAACAAACTATATCCCAAACAGTATAACAAAGCCCTGAAATAAACCGGTAAAGAAGTATAACCGTAAATCAGATAACAAACCAAAGCGCTCCCGTAGATTAACAACAGAATTTTTCTTAAACTAATCTGTCGCTCAACAATTAAGCTTTTTTCAATCCAAGTATTCAACAACAATGAAAACAAACCCATTAAACTGATCATTAAGCCGACTAACAAATCGTTATCCAAGGCTCTAGCTAAATAGACAATCGTAAAAGAGGCCACCGTCGCATTAGTCAGCCAGTAAATAACTTGTAACAAATAGGCTTTTAAATTCTTCGTTTCCACTTGCTGTTTCCTTTCAAATAAGAAAAAAGAGATCATCTGATCTCTTACTGTTTAAAATGGTAGCCCGTACGGGATTTGAACCCGTGAATGCATGCGTGAAAGGCATGTGAGTTAAACCACTTCTCCAACGGACCAGGTTTTAACGCTTTTCTATTCTAGCAATTTTTCAGATAGTAGTCAATATATTTTTGCTTTTTTTCACATTAATAACTTGGTTATTTAATATTAAGTGCTATAATGGAGCAATGAAAAAACATATTTCAAACAGTTTATTGGAAGGACCGATTCCACTGCAGATTCTAAAGTTTTTCTTCCCCGTAATGCTGGGTACTTTTTTTCAGCAGTTATACAACACTTTGGATGCGATAGTTGTCGGAAGGGCCTGCGGTAAAATCGCTCTGGCTGCCGTCGGTGGATCTACCTCTACTTCCATCTGTCTTTTGATAAATTTCATCACCGGACTATCTTCAGGAGCAACGGTCATAATTGCTCAGCTATACGGTCAAAACGATCAGAAATCGGTTGCTAAAGCAGTCAATTCCGGGATGTTTTTAGCTATCCTTTCCGGGGGAATAATGATGATTTTAGGACTGTTTTTATCACCTGTCCTGTTAAATATGCTTCATGTTACCGCCGACGTTTATCCGTTATCATTAATTTATATGCGCATCTTTTTTTGCGGGTTTATTCCTTCAATGATTTACAATGTCGGCTCAAGTGTTTTAAGGGCGATGGGTGATTCCCGTACACCGCTGAATTGTCTGATAATCTGCTGCATCGTCAATATCGTCTTAGACATTCTTTTTGTCGGAATCTGTAATTTGAATGTTGCCGGAGCAGCATTAGCTACCATTCTTTCCCAACTGATTTCGGCTTTCTTGATTTACTTTATCCTATTTTCAAAGTATTCGGAATTCCATTTCTCTTTGGACTTCCGTTTAGTTGATTTTAAGATGTTAGCGAAAATCTGCCTTATCGGTTTACCGATGGGAATTCAATCAATTATGTACAGTGTCGCTAATTTATTCATCCAGGCAACAGTCAACAGCTGCGGTACCGATACCATGGCTGCCTATACCGCCTTTGGCAAAATCGACGCTTTATACTGGAACATTGACGGAGCCTTCGGAACAGCCGCTTTAACGATAGTTGGGCAAAACTTTGGAGCGGGAAAAATCGACAGAGTCAAAAAGACAGTCAGAGCCTCCCTAATCATGCTGGCCGTAACAACCGTTTTGATGGCAACATTCATTTATTTCGGCGGTCCTTATATCAGCTTACTGTTTACCGACGATCCGGCTGTAATCAGTATTTGTATGGAATTTATTCACTTTCTATGTCCATGCTGGATTTTATTCAACTATGTTGAAATAATGTCGGTAAGTTTACGGGCCTGTGGTCATTCCTTCTATCCGATGTTGATAACCACTATCTTCATTTGTATTTACCGGATAATTTGGTTAACAGTTTATCCGGCTAACAATATTATCGAAAGTTTATACTGCTACCCGATTAGTTGGGCATTGGCTTCAGTCTTTTTGGCAGCTTACTACTATAGCGGAATTTGGTATAAAAAGAACAAAAGAGTCAGTTCATAAAAAAATTGAGAAAACCATTCTCAATTTTTTATATTCCCATTTTAGCACCGATAACTAAACTTAATTTTTGATTATTTGACAAAAAATGGCAGAAAAATGACATTACTGCTGATTTTCTATCTCAGATATCATTTCAATTCTTCTCAAATGTCTTTCTCCATTTGAAAAATCGGTTTCCAGCCAAGCATCAACGATTGCTTTTGCGGTTTCAACCCCAACAATTCTGGCTCCGAAACAAATGATATTGGCATTGTTATGTTCCTTAGTCAATCTGGCACTGACCGGTTCACTGACACAAGCCGCTCTGATTGTCTTTACTTTATTACAAGCCAGTGAAATACCAATACCTGTACCGCAAATCGCAATTCCGCAATCAACCTCTTTATCCCTGACAGCTTCAGCTAATCTTTTGCCGGCAAGAGGATAATCATAACTCTCGCTGCTGTCAGTACCGTAATTTACCATCTGATAGCCTTTCTCGCTCAAATAAGCCATAATGGCCATTTTCAATTCAACCGCTGAATGATCATTACTAATTCCTATTTTCATATTCTACCTTCCTTATTATTTCCCTGACCTGTTTTTATCATAAAGATATTTCATTCCATAATAAGCCAAATCAGGATCATATTCTTTTATTAATTCCGTTTCACTACAAATATAACGGCCCAAACCGCCGGTAGCTAAGATCTTAAAGTCGTTACCGAGCTCTTTTTTAATCTGACTGATTATTCCCTCAGTCAAGCCGATATAGCCGTAAACAATGCCAGCCTGCATACAATGAACGGTATTTTTACCTAAAATCGATTTCGGTTTTGTCAGCTGGACAGCCGGAAGCTGAGCAGTCATCTGCCATAAACTGTTGGCATAGATTTCCAATCCCGGAGCGATAACTCCATATTGGAATACGCCCTCATCGTTGATATAGATAAATTTTGTGGCCGTTCCGAAATCAATCACCAGCGTTGCACTGTTGTATCGATTGTACGCTGCTACTGCATCAACAATTAAATCGGCTCCGACACTTTTCGGATCATCAATATTGATTTTTAAACCGGTCTTTATTCCCGAAGCAATAAACAATGGCTCAATATTAAACAATTGCTTAATCGCATTGATTAAATCGTTATTCAAATTCGGCACCACGGAAGAAATGACAACGCCGTCAATATCTTCTTCTTTCAAATGTTTGACTTCCAAAATGGCATGAATCTGTAAAGCCAGTTCGTCAGAAGTGCGGTTGCTTTTAGTGATAAATCTGAATTTCGCAACCAGCTCTTCACCGTCAAAAATGCCGCAAGAGATATTAGTATTTCCAACATCAATGGTTAATAACATAATGTTCCTCCTTAATATTACCTATTTATTATACACTATCAAAAAGTTGATTGCACTTTACCATTTAATGTGGCAAAATAACATTTTAGATAGAGAGGATTTATGAAAACTGTTAAATACTTCAAAAAATATGTTTTTATCTCATTACTGGCCCCTTTATTCAAATTTTTGGAAGCGGTATTTGAATTACTTGTCCCTTTGGTAATTGCCGATATAGTCGATATCGGTATAGCTAATAAGGATATCGTATTTATCGAGAAAAAAGGACTTTTACTATTCGGCTTTGCGATTTTAGGCTTCTGCTGCACTGTCGTTGCCCAATACTTTGCTTCAAAAGTCGCTGTACAATACAGTAATGAATTAAGAATATCTTTATTCCAGCATATTCAAGAGCTGTCAGTCGAAGATTATCAGAAATTATCACCTTCTTCATTAATAGTAAGACTGACCAATGATACCAACCAAATTCAAAACGGTCTAAACTTAGCATTAAGATTGCTGCTGCGGTCACCGATTATCGTCTTTGGAGCTTTTGTGATGGCTGCCAGAATCTCTTTGAAGCTCTCGCTTACTTTTTTGGCAACCATTCTGCTTTTGTTAGTCATTGTTTTTACCTTAATGCTAATCAGTATTCCTTTATTTTCCAAAGTACAGAATAAGCAGGATGATTTAGCTAAAAGCAGTAAAGAAACCATTGTCGGAATCAGAGCAATCTCAGCTTTTAATCTTCAGCAAGAAACTCAGCAACAATTTGAAGAAAAGAACAATTCCTTATTTGCCAGTCAATTGAAATCCAGCAAGATTACCATTTTGTTAAACCCTATCACATACTTTATTATCAATATCGGAATTATCCTGGTTATTTATCAAAGCGGTATCCAGGTTAACCTTGGCAACCTGACCAGCGGTCAAACTTTGGCTTTGTACAATTATATGTCACAAATACTGGTTGAACTTATCAAACTCGCCAATCTGATAATCCAAATTAACAAAGCAATTGCCTGTCTAAAAAGAGCGGAATCAATCTTAACTATCGAACCAAAGCAATGCGGCAGTTTGGCAATTGATAAATCAGACCATAATGAAATCATTTGTTTTAAAGATGTCTGCTTCCATTTCCCTGATAGTAAAAAGGACAGTTTATCCAACATTTCCTTTTCAATCGCAAAAGGCAGCATTACAGCTATTATCGGGGCAACCGGCAGCGGAAAAAGCACTATTATCAATCTATTAAATAAGTTCTACAGCCCGACAGAGGGAGAAATACTACTGAACGGCTCAAATATTAACGATCTCGATGACAGATTGCTGCATAATGAAATAGCTTATGTTCCGCAAAAAGCTGTTTTGTTAAGCGGTACCGTTCGTTCAAATCTGTTATTCTCCAATCCATCCGCAACCGAAACACAGATGATGGAAACCCTTAAAAAATGTCAGTGTGATTTTATCAAATCAACCGCTGATTTAGATAAACCGGTTGCTCAATTCGGCAACAATTTTTCCGGCGGTCAGAAACAGCGCCTTTCTATTGCCCGGGCAATGATTAAAGACAGCTCAATATTAATCCTGGATGATTCAACCAGTGCCTTGGATTATGCTACTGAAAAACGAATAAGAGAAGTTTTACTTTCTTTTAAAGGACAAAAAACCATTATCATTATTTCACAAAGAATTTCATCAATCAGCTTTGCTGATAATATTCTACTGCTCAATGACGGTCAATTAGTGGCAAATTCCACTCATCAAGACTTATTGGCAAACTGTGATTTATATAAAGAAATCTACAATTCCCAAAACAAGAAGGAGAATCATTATGAAAAGATTAATTAAGTATCTCAAAAAATATTTCTTTCAAATCTTCTTCACATTGGTTTTAGCCTGCATTGTTGTTTTATCAACTTTGTATTTACCGATTTTAGTCGGTCGTTGTATTGATACTTTAGTCAGCTTCAATGTTGATTTTACCCAACTGTTTTCGCTGATTATTAAGATGATTATAACCATCCTGATTACTTTTGTCAGCCAGTATTTATTGTCTTATCTCAATAACGGGATTGCCTTCAATTGCTGCAAGAGCATTAGACTGGACGGTTTTAAGAAACTCTTATCACTACCGATAAGCTATATCGACTCTCACTTCAGCGGTGATATAACCTCAAGAATTATCAATGATGTTGATACTCTTTCCGACGGGCTGATTTTAGGCTTAACCAATTGCTTTACCAGCATCTTAACCATCATTATCTCAATCACTTATATGTTTGTATTAAACTATCAGATTGCTTTGCTGGTTTTATTACTAACTCCTTTATCGCTCTTTATCACCCGTTTTATTGCCGATAAAAGTCATAAATATTTCATTAATCAGGCCCAACTGAAAGGTCAATTATCGGGCTATATTGATGAAATTGTGAATAACCAAAAGTTGGTAATCAGCTATAATCAGCAGGAAAAAACCCAGCAGGATTTCCGCACCATCAGCAATGAATTGTCGTCAGCCAGCGTTAAAGCAACTTTCTTCTCATCACTGACTAACCCGTCAACCAGATTAATTAATGCGGTAATCTATGCTTTGATTGCGGTGGTGGGTTCATTACAGGTTATTCTCGGAGCATTGACTGTCGGTAGTTTAACCACTTTATTATCTTACGCTTCCCAGTTTTCCAAACCATTCAACGAAATCAGTTCTGTCATCGTAGAGCTGCAAAATGCCCTGGTTTGCGCCAATCGAATTTTTGAACTTATCGATCAGCCTGAGATTAAAGAAGACGTTAAATACAATTTACATTCACCGGTTGAAACAATTGAGTTTAGAAACGTTTATTTCAGTTATATTAAAGATAAACCACTGATAAAGGATTTATCCTTCAAAGTCAAAAAAGGCGAAAAAATAGCCATTGTCGGCCCGACAGGCTGCGGAAAAACAACGCTTATCAATTTATTAATGCATTTCTATGATATCGATCAAGGTGATATCCTGTTAAACGGCATCTCAATTAACGATATTTCCAGAGATAATTTGCGACAGCATTTCGGTATGGTCTTACAAGACAGCTGGCTGAAACAGGCCAGTATCAAAGATAACCTGCAAATGGGAAGAAAATGCTCAGACGAGCAAATGAAAGAAGCCTGCAAAAAATGTCATATCGACTCATTTATCGAGCGTTTACCGCAACAATATCAAACAATTATTGATGAAAATGATGATACGATAAGCCAGGGGCAAAAACAGTTATTATGTATCGCCAGAATTATGATTCAGAATCCTGAAGTTTTGATTCTTGATGAAGCAACCAGTTCGATCGATACAAGAACCGAAGTCAAGGTCCAGCAAGCCTTTGACGAGCTGATGAAAGGCAAGACGGCCTTTATCGTCGCTCACCGGCTATCAACTATTGTCAACTCCAATTGCATCCTGGTTATGAAAGACGGAAATATTATCGAAAAAGGCAGTCACACTCAACTTTTAGAGCAGAAAGGATTCTACTATAATCTTTACAATTCTCAATTCCAAAATTAAAATAGGCATTTGCCTATTTTTTTCTACTTTAGAAGAATAAATGTTCAATCAGGATTTTAACTCCTAACAATACCAAGATAATACCGCCAAACTTCTGGGCTTTCGCCGAGAAACGGCAGCCTACCATATGACCGATTAAAACTCCGACAGCCGAGAAAACAAAGGTAGTAATTCCGATGATTAAGCAGCTGCTGATGATTTCAACCTTTAAAAAGGCAAACGATACTCCGATTGTCAAAGCATCTATGCTGGTTGCGATAGCCAATAAGAACATCGTTTTAAATGAAAAATCCGGATTGAAATCGCAGCTGTCTTCTTTTGCTTCTCTAAACATATTAATACCGATATAACTTAACAGAACAAAGGCAATCCAATGATCTAAAGCCTGAATATAACTAGAAAAAGTAATGCCTAAATAATATCCGATAAAAGGCATGGCTCCCTGAAAAAAGCCAAAAAAGATTCCGCATAATAAAACATGTTGTATTTTAACTTTACTAACTGATAAACCTTTACAAACAGATACGCTGAAAGCATCCATTGATAATCCCACCGCAATAACTAATAACTCTACAATCGACATATATACCTCTCAAAAAAATATAACTTTCCTATTATAGCACAATTGGTAATGCATTTAATATCATTTACAAATTTGTTTTCATTATTGTCTTATCTAAAATAAGACATTTTATTAAACTTATACAATCATTCTGCTATTATATGGTTATAGATTTTTCAAACCATTTTTGACAATATAAAAAGTCACAAACAAATATGACCCTTTTAACCAACAAAATCTGATGAATTCTCCAATAAAAAATGGTGCACCGAATGAGACTTGAACTCACACGAATAACTTCATACGCTTCTGAGACGTACGCGTCTACCATTCCGCCACCGGTGCATCTTTAATATTATAATACTAAATCAAGCAACTTTTCAACTCTCTTTGCTTATCCTGATTTTCCCGGAAATCAAATCATAATAAGTATATGTCTTATTAACATATAAATCATTATCATCAAATTTGACAATAAACAAATTATCGTAGGCAGCACTCAATAAACCTTTAACATTTTTGTTTCCTTTACTAAAACGATCTTCAATTATTACTGGAGAATTAACTAATAATTTTAACTCATTACGAACCACTTCTATATTTTGCGATAGTTTCAGTTCTTTTTTCTTATTTGCCACTAATATATACCAAAGCGTATACACGCTGTTCCTTAAATTATGTAGTTCTTTATATGTTAAAATTTTAACATATTCAAAAATTCATTTCAATAAATCACATAATTTCACAAAAAATACTTCGTAAAAAGAACTAAAATAAGCTATAATATGAGTATGCGTCCGTAGCTTAATTGAATAGAGTGCTCGATTCCGATTCGAGAAGATGCGGGTTTGATTCCTGTCGGGCGCACCATTATTTCAATTAACCAATATTTCATTTGGAAAACAAAACCTTCGCCTCCTCGAAGGTTTTGTTTTGCTTTTAATATAGTTAAATATTTAAAAAGTTATTTGTATATAAACCTAATTACAATACTAGATCTAGCTAAAAAGGCTAAAAAAAAGGAACCGGCAACTTGCTATATTCGCAGGGGCAAGCCC
>JBJFHD010000079.1:0-13633 GCA_051893335.1 Erysipelotrichaceae bacterium
CTGATTGCTTCGACCAATTCATTTTTGGTCTGATAGCCGGTTAAATCTTTGTACTTTTTATACAAATGATCAATCGACATTGACTGACTGTTTTTGAAGCAACCGTAACCTATCAATCCTTTTTCTTTGGTTTGCTTAGTTTCAATATCTTTTGCCAAAAAGAATAATAAATCACCCGGTTTAAAGTCGCTGAAATTTTTATCTGAAAGGCGCCAAAAAACTATCGAATCATTTCCTTTGAAACGATGATATTCAATCATTTTTTCATCAGTCACATAAGCTATTGCCGCCATATAATTACCTACTGTTTTATCCTTCCGTCCAAAGCTCTACTAAGAGTCATTTCATCTGCATAATCCAAATTCGCTCCGATAGGCAATCCGTTAGCCAACCGAGTAATTGTAATATCCGGATATTTTTTTAACAGTTTAATCAGATATAATGCTGTTGTATCTCCCTCCATTGTCGGATTTGTCGCAATAATGATTTCTTTTACTTCTTCATCTATTCTATCAAGCAATGAGTCAATATTCAAATCATCAGGCAGAATTCCTTTAATCGGAGATATTGCCCCATACAATACATGGTACACACCTTTATAGGTTTTTACCCTTTCCATTGCGATAACATCCTTTGGCTGTTGAACAACACAAATAATCGATTTATCTCTGGTTGTATCACTGCATACCGGGCAATAATCCTTATCCGTCAAATTACCGCAAATCGGGCATCTTTTTATTTTGGTTTCAACACTGGTCAAAGCTTCAATCAGCTGGTCAATCTTTTCTTTTGGCGCTTCCAGCATTGCTAAAGCATAGCGTTCGGCAGTTTTATTGCCGACTGACGGAAGCATTTTGAAACACTCTATTAATTTTTCTATTGAATCCGGATACATTTTAATCACCCACTACATCAAAGCCGTTCTCGCCAAATAGTTTTTCCAACTTTTGCTGCGTTGTTTCTTCTTTGACTTCTTCTTTCTTTTCTCTCTTTTGCTGATTTTGCTTACTCTTAAAGTAAGTTATTAAATAATCTCTTTGTTCGTAAGTTACCGCAATTACTTCTTTATCATTCTGCAAATATTTTTTCAAAATGGTTTTCAATATTTCATTATTAGCCTTGTCGTTTATAACATTTGCGGTATTTCGATCACTTACCGCAAAAATGATATTTTTTTCGCTGGAAGCCATAATCATATTGTTCTTAATTGTTTCCAAAAGCATTCTCTCTTTTGGGCTAAACGAGGATGTCGGTAAATTAGAGATAATTTTATTATCAATTTCTTTGATTTGTTTGTTTGAACTAATTAAAATCTGATAATACTGTTCATCACTGTAATCCAGCCGTTCGATTTTCATTTCTTCATTTTTCTTTTCTACAACCGGCTTTTGATTATCTGTCTGGCTTTTTTCTATTTCCATCATCTTTAACAAACACACTTCAAAGTATGTTAATGAAGATGTTGATTCTTTATATTTTGTCAATGTTTCGATAAAGCAATCAATAAACTTCAATAAGATGTCACTTTCAAACAATTCTAGAATTTGTTTTGCTGACTCTCGATCAATACAGGATAGCACAGTGGCGTTTCCACAATAGTCAAACACCACAGCATCTTTAGCGATATTAATCATATCATTGGTTAAGCGGGCTATATCTATTCCCTTATTTGATAAAGATTTAATAGCATTTACCATTCCTTCACAGTTTTTTTCTTTAACCAGTTTCAATAATTCTATTTTTTCAGCGGTTGTTGCAACACCGTATACAATGCTGACATCATCTAAAGTAATATCATTTTCCTTATAAGCGATGCATTGATCAAGAATACTCAAGGCGTCTCTCATTCCGCCATCAGCAAGTGAAGCAATCATCTTCAGTGCTGCATCTTCTATCTTTACTTCTTCTTTCTGACAGATATCCTTCAGGTTGGCCTCGATATCTTCATTATTCAATTTTCTAAAATCAAATCTTTGACACCGGGAAATAATAGTTGGCAGCACTTTGTGCGGTTCGGTTGTCGCCAACACAAAAATACAGTATTGAGGAGGTTCCTCTAAAGTTTTTAACAAGGCATTAAAAGCACTTGTTGTCATCATATGGACTTCATCAATGATATAGACTTTGTATTTTCCGTGAATCGGGGCATATTTTACTTTTTCAATCAATTCCCTTACTTCATCAACGCCATTGTTTGAAGCTGCATCCATTTCAATAACATCCGGATAAGATGACTGCTGTATCTCAAGACAACTTTCGCACTTTCCGCATGGTCTGTTCTCTTCGTCCTTGCAATTGATTGTTTTTGCCAAAATTTTTGCGATTGTTGTTTTTCCTGTCCCTCTTGGGCCACAAAACAAATAAGCATGAGCCAGCTTATCGTTTTTAATCGCATTTTTCAAAGTTTCTACCACATGCTTTTGCCCTATTACTTCCGAAAAATTATTTGGTCTGTATTTTCTGTATAATGCTTTATATGCCATATAATAACCTCTATATTATTATACTATATTGTTGCTTTTTTTATTTAGCACTTCTTATTCTTTTAAAGAAATCTTTTAATAAATCACCGCACTGCTGTTGTTCTGTTATTTCGCTTACTATCGGATAATGATTTAAACCCTGTATCGCTGTTATATCTATTTTTGAGCCAAAACCGCCCATTTTTATATCTTTTACACCGTAATATACTTTTCTTATTCTTGATTGTTGAATGGCAGCGGCACACATAATGCACGGTTCCAAAGTAACATAGATTTCGCAGTCTTCCAGCATTGTCTTTTGCAATTTTTGCTGAGCCGCTTCAATCGCAATTATTTCGGCATGTTTGCTGATTAAGCCGGTTGCTTTTCTTTTGTTATATCCTTCGCCGACAATTTCATCATTGCACACCACAACAGCCCCAACCGGAACTTCGTTGTTATTCATTGCCGTTTTGGCCAATTCAATTGCTCTTTCCATAAATGTTTTATTCATAATCTTTTCCTAAAAATAAAGGTACACACCTATCTCGCTTACGTGGCTGCTTCGTTCCCGACCTGACCAAATTAAAGTCTAATAAGTTGTACCACTTGTATTTTACCATCTTTATCCGTTATATTCAACTGACTTTTGTCCTATACTCATTACAAAATGTTCCACGTGGAACATTTAAACAGCAACAATCAATGTTTCACGTGAAACAAAAAAGAGAGTATAAACTCTCCTATTTAACAGGTACAAGTATCTCTTTGCCACCCATATATGGTTGTAGCGCTTTTGGAACTCTGATTGAACCATCAGCATTTAAGTTGTTTTCCAACAAAGCAATCAACATTCTCGGTGGAGCAACAACAGTATTGTTGAGTGTATGAGCGAAGTATTTACCATCTTTTCCTTTGACTCTGATAGACAATCTTCTTGCCTGAGCATCAGTTAAGTTTGAGCAAGAACATACTTCAAAATATTTCTTCTGTCTTGGCGAGAAAGCTTCTATGTCGCAGCTGCGATATTTTAAATCGGCCAAATCACCTGAACAACATACAAATTTTCTTACAGGAATATCCAAACTTCTAAATAATTCTACCGAATAACTCCACATTTTATCGTACCAGATATCGCTATCCTCCGGTTTACAAACAACTATCATTTCCTGCTTTTCAAACTGGTGAATTCGATAAACACCTCTTTCTTCAATGCCGTGAGCCCCAACTTCTTTTCTAAAACAAGGTGAATAAGAGGTCATAGTAATAGGCAATTGATTTTCGTCAAGAATCTGATCTTTAAACTTTGCTATCATTGAGTGTTCAGATGTACCAATCAAATATAAATCTTCACCTTCAATTTTATACATCATATTCTCTTTCTCTTTAAAAGACATTACACCGTCAACAGCATCACTTCTAATCATATAAGGCGGAATACAATAAATAAAGCCTTTATCAATCATAAAATCTCTGGCATAAGCCAATACTGCCGAATGTAATCTGGCAATATCTCCCATTAAATAATAGAATCCGTTTCCTGTTACTCTGGCAGCAGCATCTTTATCTAAACCGTTAAATCTTGCCATAATATCTGAATGGTAAGGAATTTCAAAATCAGGAACAACCGGTTCACCGAAACACTGTTCCTCGACATTAAAACTGTCGTCTTTTCCAATCGGAACATCATCCGCAATCATATTAGGAATAAACATTAAGTTTTCTCTTAATTGGGCATATAACTGTTCTTCGATAATTTCATTTTGCTGTAATTCGCTGGCAAACTCAGCAACTTTCTGTTTAGCCAACTCGGCTTCTTCTTTTTTGCCTTGTCCGATTAACTTGCCGATTTCTTTTGAAACAACATTCTTTTGATTTCTTAAATTATCATCCTTTGTTTTATAAGAACGATATTGCTTGTCTAACTCGATTACTTTATCAACTAAAGGCAACTTTTCATCCTGAAATTTCTTTTTGATATTTTCTTTGACTGCTTCAGGATTGTTTCTAATAAAATTCATATCTAACATAAATATCTACTCCTTTTCAAATAAAAAGATATCATCCGCAAAGGGACGATATCTCGTGGTGCCACCCTTTTGATCAACTAAAACATTGACCACTTAATTTAGATAACGGTTTTTGCCGGGAACTATTAATTCCAGCTAAAAGGTAGATTTCACTAATAATGATTAATGTTTTACACCAAGCAACATCTCTCTATAAACCATCGTTAGCTACTTATCCTTTATCATAGCTTTAAAAATATTATAGAAAATAATTGATTACTGTTCAATATTTTCTTTTTCAGTTTCAGTCAATTCTTTACTGATTATTGTTACAGTAGCTACTTTAGAATCACTGACATTGAACATCTTTACGCCCATCGTCTTTCTGCCATAAACACCAACTGATTCTAAATTAATTCTAATCATCATACCATCATCATTCATTAATAAGGCATCTTCATCACCGTTAACAGCTTTTAAGACAATCTGCTTACCGGTTTTCTCTGTCAGTTTGATGGAAGCAACGCCCTTAACGCCTCGATTGGTTTTTCTAAAATCATCAATTAAGGTCTTCTTACCATAGCCGTTTTCGCTCATGGTCAGAATGTATTTGCCGCTGTTGCTTGATGCAATTCCGATTACTTCACCGGAATCAACATTAAATCCTCTCATACCCTTTGAAGTTCTACCGGTAGGTCTGACATCTGTTTCATTAAATCTGACAGCCTTTCCAAGTGAAGAACCGATGATAATATCCTCACTACCGTCAGTAACCAGTACCGCAAACAATTCATCATTCTCATTTAATGAAATTGCGATCTTGCCGCTTTGACGAATTAATTGGAATTCCTTTAATGATACTCTCTTGACAATTCCCAGCTTAGTAACAAAGAACAGGAATTTTTTATCCAAAGAACCGTCATTAACAACATCAACCATTGCCTTGATCTTTTCATCTTTTTCAAGATTAAGCAGATTAACAATCGGTGTTCCCTTGGCAATTCTGGAAGAAGCAGGTACCTTATATCCTTTAATACGGTATACCTTTCCTAAATTAGAGAATAACAGTAAATCGTCATGAGTTGACATATTTAACATATTATCAATCATATCATCACTATTTAAGCCCATTCCCTTGATACCTTTTCCTCCTCTGTTTTGAGTTTTGAAAGTATCAATTGTTGTTCTCTTAATATAGCCCTTATCAGTAATAGAAATGATTACATCTTCAACAGGAATTAATGATTCATCATCAATTTCTCCTTCTGATTCGATAATATTAGTTCTTCTGTCATCCTTATATTTTTCTTTTAATTCTTCCAGCTCATTTTTAATAATATCGATTACTCTTTCCGGTTTACTCAAAATATCTCGATAATCGGTAATCGCAACTTGTAATTGATTATACTCATCGGTTATCTTTTGTCTTTGCAGACCGGTCAAACGTTTCATCTGCATATCTAAGATTGATTGTGCCTGAATTTCAGAAAGACTGAAGCGTTCCATCAATCTGGTTAAGGCCTCAGGATCATTAGCTGAACTTTTGATAATCTCAATAATTTCATCGATATTATCAATAGCGATAATTAATCCCTCCAAGATGTGCGCTCTGTCTAAAGCCTTCTGCAAATCAAATCTTGTTCTTCTTTCAATAATATCAATTTGGTGATTGATATATACCTGAATTAAATCTTTGATTGGCAATACTTTTGGAGCGTTATCAACCAAAGCCAGCATATTAATACCGTAAGAAATCTGCAACTGAGTCTTTCTATATAACTGATTCAACAATACTTCAGGCTGAACATCTTTACGACATTCAATGATTATCTTAATACCATTCATATTAGATTCATCAGCTGTATTTACGATTCCGTCAACCTCATGATTTTTTGCCAAATCGACAATACTGCGATATAAATACAGTTTATTAACCCCATAAGGAATTTCAGTAATTACTATTTCATGCTTACCATTATCCAATTCATTGATTTCAGCTTTTGAACGGATATAAATTGTACCTTTACCGGTTTCATAAGCTTTTTTAATGCCGCTGCGACCTAAGATGATACCACCAGTCGGAAAGTCCGGACCAGGAAGATAATTATTCATCAATTCAACAACATCAATATCAGGATTTTCCATTACGGCTTCAGTTGCTTCAATTGCTTCCTTCAAATTATGCGGAGGCATATTAGTTGCCATACCAACTGCGATACCGGTAGTACCGTTAATTAACAGGTTTGGAATACGAGAAGGTAATACAACCGGTTCCTGTTCCTCACCATCATAATTGTCAATAAAATCTACGGTATTCTTCTGAATATCTCTTAGCATTTCCATTGAAATTTTTGACATTCTTGCTTCAGTATAACGGGAAGCAGCTGCTCCGTCACCATCAATACTACCGAAGTTACCATGACCGTCAACTAATGGATAACGATACGAAAACGGCTGTGCCATTCTAACCATCGCCTCATAAATGGAACTGTCACCGTGAGGGTGATATTTTCCCATTACTTCCCCGACAATACGAGCACTTTTTCGATAAGAAGTATTAGCATAATTTCCCATGCTGTTCATACCATATAGAATTCTTCTTTGGACTGGTTTCATACCGTCTTTGCCATCCGGTAATGCTCTTGCGACAATTACGCTCATCGCATAATCCAAAAACGAATTCTTTATTTCACCGGAAATGTTTATTACTTCGACATTGTCATATCTATTAGCAACATCGCTATCAAAATCGACTATTTTATTTTGTGCCATAAACATCCTTTCTAGGCAATATCCAAATTTCTAACGAATTGGGCATTTTCCATAATATAACGCTTACGAGGTTCAACCTCATCTCCCATTAACATTTCAAAATATTTATCAGCTTCCATCGCATTATCAATGGTAACTTGTAATAAGGTTCTTGTTTCCGGATTCATTGTAGTATCCCACAATTGTTGAGCATCCATTTCACCCAAACCTTTATATCTTTGTAAAGATACCTTATCTCCCATTTCTTCCTTCAACTTTTCCAGTTGTTTATCAGAATAAGCGTATTTTATCGTATTACCTTTTTGAACCCTGAATAACGGAGGTTGAGCAACATAGATATAGCCACCCTCAATAACTTCTCTGAAGAAACGATAGAAGAAAGTCAGTAACAATATTCTGATATGAGCCCCATCAACATCGGCATCGGTCATAATGACTATTTTATGATATCTCAATTTGTTGAGATCCAATTCATCACCAATACCGCACCCAAAAGCGGTAATCATCGCTTTGATTTCGTTATTATCAAAAATAGTATGTTCACGTGCTTTTTGAACATTCAGGATTTTTCCTCTCAAAGGCAGTATTGCCTGATGTTTTGGATCACGACCACTTTTTGCCGAACCACCAGCTGAATCTCCCTCAACAATATATATTTCATTTTTTGAAGCATCTCGACTTGAACAGTCCGTAAGTTTTTCAGGCATATTTGCCGATTCCAATGAACTTTTTCTTCTGGTTGTTTCTCTTGCCTTGATAGCCGCAACTCTGGCCCGAGAAGCAATAATTGATTTTTCTACAATTATTTTCGCAATATCAGGATTTTCAAGTAAGAAACGAGAAAATTGCGAACTGAAAATATTGGAACAAATTTTTCTAACTTCACTGTTGCCTAATTTGGTTTTTGTTTGTCCCTCATATTGAGGATTTGGATGTCTTACAGAAATGATAGCGGTTAATCCTTCTTTAACATCCTCAGGTTTTAATGATTCATCATCCTTCTTTAAATAATTATTATCTTTGGCATAATTATTGATTACTCTGGTTAAAGCCATTCTGAATCCTTCTTCATGAGTTCCGCCTTCCTGAGTATTGACATTATTACAGAAAGAATAAATATGTGATGAGTAATCATTATTATACTGTAAAGCTATTTCACAAGAAATATCGCCTTCTTTTCCTTTTACATGAATTGGATTTTCAAATAAAGGTTTGTTATCCTTATCCAAAAATGAAACATATTGTGATATTCCACCCTCATATTCAAAAGTGCTCTTTTTAATTTCATCTTTTCTTTCATCAGAAAATTCGATTGTTAAGAAAGGATTTAAAAAGGCTAATTCCTGTAAGCGATCATAAATAGTTTGATAATCAAAAGTAGTCGTTTCCTGGAAAATCAGCGGATCCGGTTTAAAAATAACTTTAGTACCGTGATCATGAACTGAACATTCACCTATTTCCGTCAATTTTTGTTCGATGTGTCCACCATTAACAAATTTAACAAAATACTCTTTTTGATTTATTTTGACATATACTTCCAGCCACTGACTCAAAGCATTAACAACCGATGCTCCGACTCCATGTAAACCGCCTGATACTTTATAAGCTCCACCGCCGAATTTTCCGCCGGCATGTAAGACAGTAAAAATAGTTTCAACAGTCGAAATACCGGTTTTTTGGTGAATACCTACCGGCATTCCTCTACCATTATCGGTAATTTCAATAATATCACCTTTTAAGATTTTGACAGTTATTTTATCAGCATAACCGGCTAAAGCCTCATCAATCGCATTATCAACAATTTCCCATACTAAATGATGTAAACCCTTAGCAGAAGTAGTTGCTATATACATTCCCGGTCTTTTTCTGACTGCTTCAAGTCCTTCCAGTACCTGGATGTCATTTTCCGTATATGAATATTCGTCTCTTAAATCTTTTTCATCCATACTTTACTCTCCTTTTTTTATGTTAATAATATTGATATCTTGAGGTCTGATACTGTTAACTTCTCGCAAATCGGTAGTCGTTATAATTGTTTGAATTGAATTAGGTAACAACTTTAATAAGCAGCTGCGATGGTTGCTGTCCAATTCACTGAAAACATCATCCAATAATAAAATCGGATATTCTCTCTTGATTTGATAAATAATCTGAACTAAAGAAAGTTTCAAAGCTAAAATTACCATTCTCTTTTGACCTTGAGAACAATATTTACTGACATTTAATTTATTTAGATAAAACTGATAATCTTCTCTATGAATTCCAATGTTAGTTTGTTTCAACAAAATATCTCTTTCCAACATTTTGTCATAGGTTTTTCCGATTTGATCTAACATAATATTTTCATCAGAGGTTTCCTCAATGAACGATTGATAAACCATTTTCAATTCATTATCACTGCCACTGATTTCGTTATAAAAATAAGTCAGATACAGATTAAGTGAATTAATAAAAGAACTTCTTTCCTTGATTATATTAATTTGTGGTTTATAAATCATTTCGGTATAAGTATCTAAAACCGTTTTATCACTTCCCTGTTTTAAATAGGCATTTCTTTCCTTCAAACATTTTAAATAATTAGATAAATTATTCATGTATGAAGTAGATAATTTTCCGATTTCCATATCAATGAGTCTCCTTCTTTCCCTTGGAGAATCATCAAATAAATTCATTTCACTTGGGGAAAACAAAACCGCATTTATTTTTCCGATAAATTGAGAATTTTTTTTAACCAACATATTATTTACCGAAAGAGTTTTTCCCTTTTTATGTAGGATAATATCAAGTTTATCTCTTCCGTTTTTATTAATTACTATCCCTTCAACCGAAGCAAACTCCTCACCGAAATAAATCATATCTCTTTCATCATCGTTTCTATGACTTCTGGTAGTTGATAATAAATAAATTGATTCCAATAGGTTGGTTTTACCAATACCGTTATCTCCTAAAATTAAATTCATTCCATTTTTTAATTCAAACGTCTGATTAGAATAATTTCTGAATTTTTTTAACTTTAATGATTCAATATACATAATTAACAAACCTCATATTGTGATTTTTCCACTTCAACAACACTTCCAGGATAAATTTTTCTCCCTCTTCTGTCTTCCTTTACTCCATCAACTTTTATATTTAATTTTTTAACGGCTATTTTAGCTTCACCGCAACTATCTATCCACGAAGTAATCTTTAATAATTGCTGCAATTCGATATAAGGTGTAGTAATTTTAACTTTCATAATCAAACCTCCGAACTTCACTGTTTTTACCATTAAATTATACCATAAAATCCCATATAATGCATTTTAAAGTGCTTATATGAGATTTTACAGTAAAAATGACAAAAGTATCTATATTATTAAAAAATTAAAAAATCACGGATTTTTCCGTGATTAGTTATAAGTCTTAATCGGTAAAACCAGCTGAAGCAGTTGATCAGAATTTGTTGAAACTAAAGTAAATGGTTTCATGCTTCCACATAAATTAATTTTTACTTCATAAGTATTCAAAGCTCTAATTGCATCATAAACATAATTTCCTTTAAATGAAATATCGATTGGTTCTCCATTGAATGAAGAAGGAACGATAACTTCCTGAGAAATAATTTCATTACTCTTGCAGGTTAATAAGATATTATCTTCTGACAATTGAAGTCTGACAATATTAACTCCTTCATTTTTAATAAAGCTGGCTCTTTCCAAGGCACTGAGAAAATCTCTAGCATCAACAGTTAATTCACTGATGAAAGTAGTCGGGATCAAACGAGAAGTTTGAGGATAAATTCCTTCAATCAATCTGGTTTGAACTAAAACATTATCCAAAACAAATAAAGCTTTCTTATCATCAACATAAATATCAACACTTCCATCCGAAGGAATAATTTTAGAAATATCCAGTAAATTCTTAGCCGGAACAGTAACATTAAAATCATTGCTGTCATCCAAATAAATAACTTTTTGAGCCAAACGGTAAGAATCAGTAGCTACTGTGGTTAATACATTATCAACACAGCTGAAATTAACACCGGTTAAAATAGCTTTGGTTTCTTTATCACTGCAGGCAAAACAAGTTTGTAAAATAATATCCTTTAAAGTATTAACATTTAAAGTAAAATGATTTCCGGACTTATTAAATTGAATTAAAGGAAATTCTTGGGCATTTACACCGGTTATTTCAAAACTGACAGCACTTCCTCTGATTGAACATAAATTACCATCTATAATCTCTACATCTACACTATCACTGTCAATTTTTCTAACCATATCAGAAAAATATCTTCCATCCAAAAGGATATCACCGGTTGAATTGATGGTTAGATTATCATCTTCTTTATTTATAATTGTCTCAATGGAAATATCTCCGTCTGATGCTGTTAATTGAATTAAATTTTCTTTAACAGATAATTTAATATTATGGTAAACAGGCATCGGTGAATTTAGTGATACTGCCTTTGAAACAATATTCAGTGAATCAGAGAATAATTTTTTATTGATATTAAAAAACATAAATGCTCCCTTCTTTTTTATATTTTATAAAATCTTTTTATTTTTATTAATAATGTGGAAAAGTGGAAAACTCAATTATTTATTGAATTCATAGAATATTTTAACATTGATAAATTGTTAATAACAAATGTTTAATGTTGATAACTAACTGATATTTTTCTTTATATCCTCCACAATCTTCTTGTAAACTTCATTTTCTCTTACCAGCTTATCGATTTTTTCGTAAGCAGATAAAACGGTAGAATGATCTTTACCACCGAATTCTTCACCGATTTTATCATAAGATAAGTCAAGGAGTTTTCGGGATAAATACATTGAGATGTGTCTAGCAGTAGCAATATTTTTGGTTCGAGATTTTGATTTTATCTGTTTTTCGGTCAATCCATAATAATCTGCTACGGCTTTGATAATATTTTTAACATCTAAGTTATCATTTTTAGATAAGACAGTTGTTTTTTGATCTTTGAATGCTTCCAAGGCAACATTTAAACAAATTTTGTCAGTATTGAAGAAATTAATTGAATAAAATAACAAACGATTAATTGCTCCTTCTAAATTTCTAACATCGCTGGAGAAATTGGTCGCAATGAAAGATATTACTTCATCATCAATACTGTCTTCACTGATTCCATGAGCCTTTAGTTTCATTTTTAATATTTTAAAGGCAGTTTCATATTCCAATGAATTAATCGTAACAGATAAACCTTGACTAAAGCGGGTTTTTAAACGATCTTCAATATCCTTAATTTGTGAAGGAGATCTGTCGCTGGTTAATACTACCTGTTTTCTGTTATTAAATAATTCATTGTAGATATTAAAGAAAATATCTTTTGATTGAGGTTTATTTGATAAATTTTGAATATCATCAAATAATAGAATATCCAAAGAATTCAATTGAGATTTATATTCTTCGATAGTTTTTTCCTTAATTGCTTTTACAGCTTCATTAACAAATGTCATACTGGAAATATATAATATTTTTGTATCACTGTTTTGAGATTTAACATAATTTCCGATTGCATTAAGTAAATGAGTTTTTCCTAAACCAGAATCACCGTAGATTACTAAAGGGTTATAGGATTTTTGACCCGGTTTCATAGCACAAGCTAAGGCAGCGGTTTTTGCTTCCTTATTTGATGGACCTTCAACGAAATTTTCAAAGGTGAATTCACTCATTAAATTGTCATTTAATTCTTTTTCAATCAATTCACTGTTATTTTTTAAATAGTCATTGGTAGTAATAATTGAACAATGATATTCTCTATTGAAAAAATCTGAAAAGGCAGAATTAACGATTTCAGTTATTTTGTTATTGTTGATTATCAATAGTTTAGTCATTTCATACGGAGTTGTTATTATTGCCCGGTTTTCTTCTAACTCAACCAGTTGAGTATCAGAAAAATAATCGACAATGTCTTTTTGTTTATTTTCAATCAATTTATTGGTTATTTTTTCTTTAATTTGTTGATAAAAAATATTTAAAGCATCCATAGTTCAATCTTCCGTAATGATATATTACTCTTAATGTTGATAAATTGCGAACAATATTTTTTTCCAAAAATGTTTTCCACTATTATCAACAATATTTTTATTACATTATTTAAGTAAAAATAGCAGTTTTCCACAATTGTTAACAAAATTAAAATTGTGGATAAATTGTGAATAAAAGTTTTCCACTGTGGAAAATAGTGGAAAAAGTGGATAAATTATTTTTATAAACAATAGTTTTCCACAATTTTGTGGATAATATTTATTGAAAAATAAGTAAAAAACTTACTTATAAACTATTAGAAAACAGTGTTAATAATGGGTGATATTTATAGTTGATAAAATATTGTAAATGTCAATTAAAAAATGTAGATTTTTGGCGGTTAAAAATGTAGATT
>JBJFHD010000080.1:0-2964 GCA_051893335.1 Erysipelotrichaceae bacterium
ATCATTTTTCATAAAATCCCTCCCTCTACTTATACAAAACATTTATTTTGTATAACTCGAGATTAAATTTTAAACAACTTGCATAAATCATTATAACACCGCTCAAAACCTTTTTGTTCCCCTGCAAGCATTATAAATTCTATTAAATCTGAATATGATATATTTTTTAAACAAAGCCTCCGCTTAAGCTCTTTAAAATGGTACTCATATTCAGATGATACAGAAAGATAATATTGCAGGAATTGTATTAATAATTTATCATCCATTCGTTTGACCTCCCATATATCCGACTATTGAATATTTTACTTTTATCTTTGTATTCGGGACTTCAAACTCTTGTCCATTAAATGAATTGAAATCTATATTCTGATATACTGACGGAACATCACGAGTTATGGAATGACCACCGGAATAATATACATTACCTAATATCTTTGTAGTTGACTTAGTTACATATTTAGTGATATATTTGCATACAGCTACTCTATTATCATCTAATGGTACACAAGTAGAAAAACCATATCTCCAATTTAATAAATTATATATAGGTCTGTTATTATTATCATAATGTAAAGAAAATTCTAATTTAAGATTACCTGAAATTAAACCATGAAAATGGACTGCACCGTCTTTATGTAATTCGGGAATAATTAAATAATTAACATCATTACGTTGTACCATATTATCAAACCATTTTTTTAACTTTTTATTTATTTCTTTTTTATCATATCTATCTATTTTATCTTTATCAAGTGTAAGTGTAACCATATATTGCCATACATCAGCATTCATAAATGCGATATCAAATATTTTATCTTTAGACCGTTTAAGACTATCATCACGAGTTATAGGGTCATCTGATTTCGGTTTAGGTTCAGAGGGTTTTTTATTAATCAATTCATAATTATCCGGGTTATATATGAGCTTATTGAATACAGTATATTTAAGAATTTCATTCGGATACATCTTAATACGAGCATTGTATAAAACATCACGGTCTATCAATGGTTCGCAGTAAGACACCGTAAACACCTCCGATATTAAATTTTTGAGGGATATTTGTGGGTAATATCAAGTATAAGGAGGGCTTCAAGCAGCCCCCTCAGTTTGAGGGGAGCCGCTCTCCCCCTCCCCGCTCTGTTCGTTTTGAGCGTTAAAGATGATATCATCCCAAAGAGGAACAGGGATAAAAGGCTTCTCATCAAATGTGAAAAGTGTCATGAATTTGCCGTAATAAGGTTTACGCCAAAAGAGAAAATTGCCGACAGGAACTTCACAGATATCCCAAACAACTTTCTGCATTCCGGCTTTAAACATACGACCAAGAACAGTAGTATTATTATCAGCAATTTTAGCTATGGTAGTGTGCGAAGCTTCAATATGAGTTAAATGCAAAAAACCTTTTGTTAGAAACCATGTTTCGTCCGAGGCACGTTTAACATTAAGGTCTAAAGCGTCATATGCCTGTGTAGCGACAAAAAGACGTGTATCGTTCTTTCTAAGGAAATTAAAAAATTCATCGTCTGCCTGTGTCCAGCTCGCATATCCACGAGCTGGCCAAACTGTCCGGGCTTCATCAATAAGTACAACAGAGTTTGACAGGTTCGCAGTATAAAGCCAATTTTTATTAACATCAGCTTTCTCAACTCCGTTGATAAGCTTCTTAGTCATAGGTATCTGATACACACCCTTATACGGATATTGACAATAGACCTTATAACCGAGCTTTAAATACTGCTCTGCGATAAGGGCAAAAACAGAGCTTTTGCCCGTTCCCCTGTCTCCGGTGATTATCGTACAAAATGGCTCTAAAGAATGTTTTTTTATACGTCTATTGAGAAAACCTAACATTTTCCATACCTCAGTTTATTAAAGATTTTAACTATCAGACCGACAGCAAAAACGGAAGAAAAATAAAGAATAAAATCAGAAAATGAAAGTGCACTTTCAAAAAAGACTGCAAAAAAATCTTTGAAATTATTTAAAAAATCCATAATTCGACCTCTTAAAAAAGCCCCTGTTTTAGCAGGGGCTTAAGTATTAATGTTAACGTCTCCTGCGGCGTTTGCGACCCGATGAGGATATACCACGCACACCGAGCTTGCGGATAACGCCAATCGCAAACATGACGATACCGCCAAGAAGAGCAATGAGAACCGGAACGAATATAAGCGGGTTTCCTGTTATCGTAGTAATAACATTGGAAAACATGCCGATGATAACATCATAGACAGTAGTCATAGCCCCAAGAACTCCTGAAATAGTCAAAATCTCACCACCTTATCAATTATTTTCAAATGGGTTAAGATAATCATCTGCGCCCCTTAATGCCGAATTTACGGACGACTTTAATGGCAAGTCCGACCGTACCAGCGACAATGGCAAAAATGACCATCCAAAGGAGCAAATCATTTGTTGCTATCATGTCAACGAAGTCAGTGAAAATGCCCCAAAACCATGTCGAAACAGAGCCGATACCCTCGGCAATACTGCTGAGACTGGCAATCGTGGTTCCACTCTCCATGTGTGAACCTCCTTTCAAAATTGTTATATAGCAACCGTTAAAAGGTACTATCAAAATTAATCTTCAATCTGTTCAAACTCGTTACTTTCATCTTTAGTAACAGTATCAGATGTGCGAACTTGAAGATTTCCGCGACTATCACGGTATTGAGTTGTGCGGATTTTGTGAGTGTTGCCCCAGTTACGCTTATACCAGTTAGGGGCATAGAACTTAAAGCCATTATAACTAACGGTCATGCGGGTTTGATTATGTTCAAAATACTCATTGGCAAAGCCCTCCGCCTCTGCCCTATCCCTTTCACGGGCTTCTTCGGCAGCTCTCCTATTTGCTTCGGCTTCTTTCTTGCTTTTGCGTTTACTAAAACGTTTATAGCCTGAATAACCGAACATTGTAATATCAGTCGGTAAACTGCTATACATATCAGGAGTAGACATACGACT
>JBJFHD010000081.1:0-2953 GCA_051893335.1 Erysipelotrichaceae bacterium
CCCACAACGACAAGGCGTTTGCCGACTACGACTTATTAAAGTATTGGATGCCCGTTGACTTCTACTGCGGAGGTAAAGAACACCTCGTAGGTCACCTCCTCTACTCACGTTTCTGGATGAATTTCTTATACGACAACGGCTACGTTCCCTACAAGGAACCCTTTAAAAAACTCTTCCATCAGGGTATGATTTTAGGTGAGGACAACAACAAGATGTCCAAATCCCTCGGCAACGTAGTAAATCCTGACGACGTGGTAAAATCTTACGGTGCAGACACTTTGAGAATGTACGAGATGTTTATGGGTCCCGTTGCAGATACCAAACCCTGGAACACCGCAAACATCGAGGGCGTTAAGAAGTTTATCGACAGAATTTACAGGCTGTATATGGAGAGCGACGTAATCTCGCCCGAGCCCAACAAAAACCTTGAAAAGCTCTATCATCAGACAGTTAAAAAGGTCGGCGAAGATTATTTAGCTATGAAAGTCAACACCGCAATTTCTCAGATGATGATTTTCGTAAACGCAATCTATAAGGAAATATCTGCCGGCAATAAATTCCCCACAGAATATGCAGAAGGGCTTATAAAGCTTTTAAACCCCGTTATCCCTTTCATCACCGAAGAAATTTGGAATACAGCTTTAGGTCATAGCGGTACGATTGCTTACGAACCTTGGCCCACTTACGACGAATCAAAGTGCGGAGAAGACTGCTTTGAATACGCCGTACAGATAAACAACAAGATTAAAGCAAAGGTTTCCCTCCCCTCAGATATGTCCAAAGAGGATATCGAAAAGGCGGTAAAGCAACACGAAGAAATTGCACCGCTCCTCGAAGGCAAACAGATAAAGAAATTTATAGTAGTTCCCAAGAGATTGATAAATATAATATTGTAATAAATAATTGTATTGTACCGCCCCGACGCGAACTCGTCGGGGCGGTACTGCAACTTACAGTTTATAAAATGCAACCTGCGGTTAATTGATTATTCAGCTTTAATAAATTATAATAAACACAACGTTTTTTAAATAAGGAGTAGCGTAATGACTACAGGAGAGAAAATTTACTCGTTAAGAAAAGAAGCGAGAATAACTCAGGAAGAGTTTGCCGAAAAGCTTGAAGTTTCAAGGCAGGCTGTATCTAAATGGGAAACGGACTTGTCCTACCCCGAAACGGAAAAACTTATTAAAATTGCACAGATGTTCGGCGTAACGTGCGATTATCTGTTAAACGACGTTCCCCGTTATGAAAGCGATTTAGTAGATAAGAGAAACCGTGAATTTTTAACAATGATGGTTTCATTTTCAATTGCCTGTATTATTGTCGGACTGATTGTCGCATATATCTGTTATTGGGCGATAAGCGATTGGTACAGTCCCCTAATCGGTCTTGGCGTATTTTCCGCCCTTCTTCTCGCATCATTCATCTTATGGTCAGTGGGAAGATATAAATTTTTATCGGCTTGCAAATATTGCGAGGAAGATAAATCGCACCTTATAAAGCAGACTAAAATCTTTTTATTTACTGTAATTATAGCAGTTTTTGCTTATCTTCCGCCAGTTATTTTTATTGAACTTAAAGAAGTTGTTGATTTAACATTAACTACGGTAATGTTATATAAAAAACTGCCGTTCGTATCATTTATATTATGTCTGGTAACTTTTGTTCCGACAGGAATTACAGTAGCAAAAATATTATCCTGGGTACACGATAAGTCCGTAGGAAGAGAGGTTACATGGCTTAAATTATGCGATTTAGTTTGCGTTGCTTTGATTGCAATTACACTCACAACCGCTTTTTGTTCATTAGCATATTACTATAAAAATGAGGTCAACGACCAAATCTTATCAGGTAAAAGCTATGATATTTATGAATATGTGCCAGCAGTTCTATTGGTCGTTTTTGCCCTGTCAGCAACCATTCTTTTGATAAACGCAATAGTACATAAAAAATACGAACATACCCCTACCACTATTTTCGTCCTTCAAATTTGTTGTACAATTTTATTACTTGCAAATATAATCTGCTTTTACTTCGCATTTTTTAGTTATGAGAACATCAAATATTTCAACTATGCATTCTGGGCGTTGCTAACTCTTTGCTCAACAGTTTTAATAGTGCTTTCGGCATTGCAGACAAAACGCAAAAACTATGCACCTGTAAATCAATTAAGGATATTTATTCCCGTCTGTCTGTTTGCCTTAATTCAATTACAGCCCATAATCGGAGAAATCATCTGGATAATTTTACAATGCCCCGTATTTGTCCTACCGAATATAATTAAAAATAAATAAGCACAACGTAATCGACAAAGCCACCGCAGTCTGCGGTGGCTATTAACAACTTAATTACTAATACTATCTTTTAAATTCCATAGGAATATATCTAATTCCTCCGTCACATTTAACTTCGTCAGTAGCTTTAAACCCAAGCTTTTTATACACCTCTACAGCGTACAAAGACGAGTTAACGGTAATTTTATCAACCGAACTCTCTTCAAGAACTTTATCCCATAAATTACGCCCTATACCGCGATTATGATAAGCACCGTCAACAAAGAAGAGCGCAATATGACTGCCATTATTCCTCGTAGCAATGATTCCTATCAATTTATTATTATCATATGCGCCGTAAGCTGTAAGCAATTTAATATATTCTTCCGAATAAATCGCGTTATAAAACGACCGCTTATCGTTTTCTGGATAATTGATTGCCTCAAATTCACAAAATACCTTCCAAACAAGCGGTAACGCATCGTGTATTTCTTTAATATTGAGTTTTTTAATAATCATAAAAGTATTTACAAAACAGATATATTATAAAAAATTTCAGCAAAAATAAGATAAAAATAAATCCGAGCCAAAAACTAAATAATTAAAGCTCGGATTTAAATTAAGATGGTGCACTCAACAGGAGTTGAACCTGCATGAATTGCTTCACAAGATCCTTAGTC
>JBJFHD010000082.1:0-2939 GCA_051893335.1 Erysipelotrichaceae bacterium
ATAATTTCCCCACAAAGTTTACATTGAATAGCGTTTTTAATTATCTTTCGCATAATCACCTCAATATTACTTTTCAAGACTGTTCAACGTCTGTAAAAACACGTTGTATTCCCTGTCGGAATAACAGTAGATATAGCAAATTTCAAGACTCTCTGCGTTGTATGAAAGCACTGCATCAATAGCGATTTTAGCCGCTTTGTCAAGCGGATAGCCGAAGATTCCAGTAGAGATAGGAATGAGCGCAATACTCTTAAACCCATTGCTATCTGCAAGAATAAGGCTGTTGACAAAGGCACCTTTCAACTTCCAGGCGTCAGCGTCGCTGTGGTAAACGGGACCGACTGCGTGAATTATATGCTTATTAAGATTGTATCCGTTAGTCAAAACAGCGTGTCCCGTTCTGCAACCGCCGATAGCATTGCACTCTCTTTGTAAATTATCGTGTCCTGCTGCTTGAAAAATTACTCCGCAAACACCGCCGCCTGCCTGTAACCCTTCATTAGCGGCATTTACAATAACGTCCGCCTCCGCATAAACAACACTACCCTTTCTAATTTCAAGTTTCATATTTTAGAACCGTCTTAATTGCATTTCAATTTTGGCACTATTGTAAGCTTCTTTTATGATTGCAGATTTTCAAAATAATTCTTTATTTTATCATCACAGATTTTATGCAAATCAGCGACATCTTTTTTCGATAAAGATTTCCAAATATCTTCAATAATTTGAATGGTGCCGTCTTGCTTATCAAATACTATAACCCCATCCTCTTCAAATATTGCACAAGGATAGGTAACGATAGTTTTTCTAGCACCTTTAATTGAAATCTCACTTTTAGCAAATACACTATCTTCCTTCTCTACATACCCATGTTCAGTCTTTATTGTACTATAAAACTTAATAAAATACTCTACAACATCATCAATGTCAGACACACCATTCTCATCAGCATATTCAAAAATAGCCTTTATAAAAACTGGCTTATATGAATACTGCATTGGTGTATTTTTAATTTGTGTAAGAAAAGGATTTTCCTTACTCGCACCCATTTCCTGCAACATTACGATTGGGTCGGCAAGAGCTTCTTGAGAAACTACGTTTTCTTCCTCTTTTTGGATCTCTTCTACCATTTCGTCGCTATTCTTTTTTACTATGACTTCATCTGCAAAACTAGGCCAAATCTTAAAGAATAACTCCAACAAACTCTTTTTACGTTTAACAATTTGCCTTTCATCCCAAACTTCATTCCCATTATCATAATCTGATACAATTTCCCTTGTAAGCTCCATAGAGCTACAAGTTCTATATCCAATATGATTTTTCTCTTCAATACCATTAACTTTTATTTTTATCGTATTATTACTTACTGCTGAATTTAACGGTAGATTTAATAAAATCATATTTCCTAAATTCAAAACAGCACTGTTACGATACTTGATTTTATCATCGTCTGTTCCCTCAAACAACTCGCCTGTTGCCATATCATAAATATCAACATCTTTCCAATTTTGAGTCCATTTCTTAGGAATAATGTGTTCTAAAGTATAACCATATTGTATTTTTTGATTATCATGCTTAGGTTGACTGCGTTTAAACAATTCAAATGTAAACAATATAGGCTTTGCCGTATCATTATTAACCTTATTGAAATAATTTGAAATTGTATCATCAGAAATACTGCCATCAGCATTGCTCATTTCTTTAGCTAATACTCCAATAATATCATTTTCACCTTCTTCAGGATGAAGGATTTGATCACACTTAATAGCATAATCAGTTACACCTTTACCTGAAAGACGTCTCCTTACAATAAACGATTCCAAGACTGCAAAATCATGACATAACGAGTCATCTTTCAAATTCTCATTGACATCTCTTATACGTTTTAAAACATACGGATAAAACATTTGTACGCCAAAAACATCTAAAATAAGCAGTAAACGATTGGCAACATCTTTATAACCAAAAACCAATGGTTCATCTTCATTAGTATATTTTTCATGAAAATCTAGTATGTACTTTTTATACATGGCACCATATTCTGAAATCTCATGAATAAGGTCTTCCATGTTTTCATAATCATAATCGGCAGTTTTTTCAGAATATACTTTTTCCATTTTGGAGAACAAATCATCATTTTTTCCCCATTTTATTTCAGCTACACAATATAATAGGAATTCTAAATTACTCTTTTGTACATTACCAAAAACTCTTTTAGTATCCCATATTTTTGAAACACCCTCATCCTTATAAAATGTAGCTTCCCATAAAGAATCATGTAATTCACACACATCGTCTCTATTTTTGTGTGCAATTTCGCAAACATTCAAGCATTGCTTAAAAAGATTATTCTTTATTATATCCGCTGAACTTAACTTTTCTCCGGCTCGATTAATAGTATCAAAGATACGCTGTTCATTGTTATCATCACTTAAAAGCTCAATCAAAACAATCGTATGTCGTTCTGAATTGAATAAAGAATCGTGTAATTTTTTTAAATCTTCAGGAGTTTTTAATATTAGTAAATTATAAAAATACTTATAGCATTGTAATATTTTACTTGCATTATCAGGAATAGTCTCGCAATCGATTAACTTTTCGTCGTCCAACAATCCCGATTTTATTACATGGTTATAATCTTTACTGTCAAGCCGCGAATGCTCAATTTTTACGTGGCTTGCCGGGAAATCGTCAGATGAATTATCACGATAGAATAAAAAGTTTTCAATATCTCTTCTAATACCACTATCTGCAGTCTTCTTATCTGCTGGTAAACAATCATAAATTACTTTGGCCAAAATAGATATTGTTGTAAGCCTTTGCTGCCCATCGATAATTATTGCCTCAGCAGAAAAAGAAGTACGGCACTCTGCTTGTTTTAAAATAATCGAGCCCAAAAAAGGGATAGTTTCTCTGTTTTCAAAAGTGCGCAATAATTC
>JBJFHD010000083.1:0-12827 GCA_051893335.1 Erysipelotrichaceae bacterium
ACACCAAAAAGAAAGCGGAACAGCTGGCTGCCAAGCAGGCTTTAGGAAAGTTGGGGAAATAGATGGATATCAGCGAAATTTTAAAAAAACTCAACTTGAGTCCTAATTGTTTTGCCACTTTCAGCAAGTGTACTTTCATGCGTCCTCAATTACATTCAAAAGATAACAGTTTAAGTATTAAAATATTATCCGAAAATTTTATCGATATCAGCGAAATTGATGAATTAACCGATAAGTTAAAACAATATTTAGCTATTGAAGTCAAACTTATTTTTGCGGTGACAAATAATAATATTTCTACTACCTTACTACTTAATTATTTGAATTATTATCTGACTAAAAAGAATATCAGCAAGCAATTAATTCCTATTGTCAGCGATGAATATATTGAAATTGATGCTGATATCCAGCTTTTACATGATATATCTTTGTTTTTATCATCTTTAGGCATTAATAAAAAAGTAATTCAAAAGAAAACAGTCGAACCGATTAATAATGAGGTAGTTATCAGCTCATCTAGACCGGTAAGTTCATCAAGAGCATATAAATCTAAATCAACTTTTACAACCGAGGAAGATTATCCTTTTGTCAGCATGGATAAGTTAAGTGCCAACAACCAGAAAGTAAGTTGTATCGGAAAAGTCTTTTCGGTGGTTTCCCGCAGTGGAAAAAGCAGTAAGACCGGCAAAGCTTTTGAAATAGAAACCTTTGTAGTCAGTGATTTTACTGATGCTATTTTTGTCAAACGTTTTAAAAGCGAAAATGCCAATGAATTAGTTAGTTTAGATGTCTATGATGGAATGATTGTCAAAATATATGGCAAGGTTCAATACGACAGTTATGATAACAGTGATGTTTTCCAACTGGATAAAATTGAAGAAGTCCAAAAAGATCCGTTTATTTTAAAAGACGATTATCCGGGAAAAAAGCATATCGAGCTGCATTGTCATACCAACCGCAGCGAATATGACGGGGTAAGTGAAACCAAGGAATTGATTAATCAGGCTTATAAATTTAACCAGAAAGCCATTGCGATTACCGATAATTGCGTTGTCCAGGCCTATCCTTTAGCCCAACAGGCACATTTGGCTATTGACGGGAAAAATCCGGATAATGACTTTAAAGTAATCTATGGAATAGATGTTAAGATGGTAGATGATAAATTAAATATTGTCTACAATCCAAATGACAACAAATTGAAAAATCAAAGATATTGCGTCTTTGACTTGGAAACTACCGGTTTATCGGTCAAATATGACCATATTATTGAATTTGGTGCAGTTATCGTTGAAAATAACCATCTTACCGATCAAAGACTGCAACTATTCATTAAACCACCGGTAAAACTGCCGGCATTTATTGTCAATAAAACCAATATTACCAATGAGATGTTGCAAGACGCTCTGCCTTTTGATAAAGCTATTGATATTATTTTAGACTTTATCAAAGACAGTGTTTTAGTTGCGCATAATGCTGATTTCGACTTTAATTTTATCAATGAAAAACTGATGGAAATTAATCGTCAACCTTTAACTAATACCTGTTTAGATACCTTAAATTTAGCGAGAATGATTGTTAAAAACCGTAAGTATTACCGTTTAGGTGTTATCGCTAAATATTATGGAGTTGAATATGATGAAGAAACGGCTCACCGTGGTGACTATGATGCTGAAGTTTTGGCTAATGTTCTGGTAAAAATGTTTAATGATATTGATAATTTTGATCAGATCAGCTTTAATCAGCTGCAAAACGATCAACCGCAGGATATTATCAAAAAAGCCAGACCTTATTCGGTTACCCTATTAGCTAAGGATATGATTGGCATTAAGTCAATTTATGAAATTGTTTCATTAAGTCATACCAAATACTTAACTTATTTTGCCAAGGAAAACGCTAAAAAGATTGATAATGAAATCGCCGCTGAGCCGCGAATTTATCGTAGTGAAATTGAAAAGAGAAGAGAACATCTTTTAATCGGTTCATGCGATCAGTATTCTCAATTATTTGAGATCGCTCTAAACCGTTCTTTAGCTGACTTAAAAAAGCATATGGAATTCTATGACTATATTGAAATCGAGCCGTTAGATAATTACGACAATTTAATTGAAGCCGGCTCATCAGTTGACAGAAACAGAATAAAGCAGGTTATCAATGATTTAATCTCGACTGCTGACAGTCTTAATAAGAAAGTAGTCGCCAGCAGTAACTGTTATTATACTTATCCTTATCAGAATATCGCCCGTGACATCTATATTATGGGTAAAAGAATCGGCGGTATCAGACATCCGCTTTATCCTTATTCCAAAGAAAAAAGGAAAAATTTTACTTCACCGAAATGTCATTTAATGACCACCCAGCAACTACTTGATGAATTTGCTTGGACAAATCGGGCTGAAGAGTTTGTTATCGATAACCCTAATGCGATTGCCGATTTAATTGAAAAGGAATATCCAATCGCTCAAGAGTTGCATACGCCGAAAATTGAAGGCTGCGAAAAGATTTTAGCAGAAGAAATCTATCGCAATGCCCATAATATTTACGGTGATCCTTTACCAAAGCTGGTCAGTGAACGAATTGAAAAAGAATTAACCAGTGTTATAAAAAGCGGTTATCCGGTTCAATACTATATCGCTTATTTATTAGTTAAGCAATCGGATTCAGACGGTTATCCGGTTGGTTCAAGAGGATCGGTAGGCAGTTCATTTATTGCGACAATGGCTAATATCACCGAAGTAAATCCGCTAGTACCGCATTATGTTTGTCCTGATTGTCATTACAGTGAGTTTTTTGAAAATAACGAATATGCCAATGGTTTCGACTTGCCGGTTAAAATGTGTCCGAAATGCGGCAAAGAATTGAACCGTAACGGTCATAACATTCCTTTTGAAACTTTCTTAGGTTTTAATGGTGATAAAGTTCCGGATATAGACTTAAATTTCTCGGCTGAATATCAGGGAAAAGCCATGCAGCAGATTAAAGATATTTTTGGTAAAGATTATTCATATCGGGCCGGTACAATCGGTACAGTTGCGCAAAAAACAGCTTATGGATATGTTAAGGGCTATTGTGAAGAAATTGAAAGACCTTACTTTTCCAAAGCATTTAATGAAGTTTTGTCGAAAATGTGCGAAGGTGTTAAGCGAACAACCGGCCAGCATCCGGGGGGAATCGTTGTTATTCCTAAAGAAAACGAAGTTCACGATTTTACCCCGATTCAATATCCGGCCAATAATCCGTTTTCTGATTGGCTGACTACTCACTTTGCGTTTGCGGATTTGCATGATAATATTTTGAAACTGGATATTTTAGCTCACGTCGATCCGACCAGTATCAGAATGTTATCGCAGTTTTCCGGCTATCATTATAAAGATGTGCCAATGAGTGATCCTGAGGTTTACCAGTTATTCTATTGCACCGATTCATTGCACATTAATGATCCGAAAGGCTATTACCATGAAAAAAACGGGGCAGCCGGTTTACCGGAATTCGGTACGCATAATAACCGTAGAATTTTAGCTAAAACCCAACCAAAAACATTTAACGAGCTGGTTGCTTTTGAAGGCGTTACTCACGGTACCGATGTCTGGACCAATAATGCCGAAGTTTTGGTAGATAAGGGTATTTGTTCTTTTTCTGAAGTAATTTCTTGTCGTGATGATATTATGACTTATTTGATCAGTAAGGGAATGGATAAGAAAATGTCCTTCCAAATTATGGAAAAAGTCAGAAAGGGCAAGGGATTAACGGCTGAGTGGATTGAAGAAATGAAGAAACATAATGTTCCTGACTGGTATATCAATTCCTGTCAGTTAATCAAGTATATGTTCCCTAAAGCTCATGCGGTTGCTTATGCGATGAATGCCGTCAGAGTAGGCTGGTATAAAGTCCATTGTCCGGCTGCTTATTATGCTGTCTTTTTCTCAATCAGATGCGATGCTTATGATATAGAAACCATGATTAAAGGTGAAGATGCAATATATGAGCGTTTAACTCAAATCCAAAATAAAATGGCTTCAAATGAAAAAGTCAGCAAGAAAGAAGAAGATTTGGAAATTGTTTTGGAAATTGCTTTAGAGATGTATTTAAGAGGTTTCCATTTCAATAATATCTCGCTTGAGAAATCACAGGCAATCAACTTTATAATTGACCCGGATGATGATCACGGTATCATTCCGTCATTTAATTCTATTGACGGTTTGGGCAGTTCGGTTGCTGATTCCATTGTGCAACAAAGAGAAATCTGTCCATTTATTTCTAAAGAAGATATTATGAAACGAACATCGGTCAATAACACTCAATTATCATTTATGGAAAGAATTGGTGTTTTAGATGGCTTAAATGAAGAAAATCAGCTATCGTTATTTTAGAAAGAAGGAAATTTTAAAATATGACTCAAATATGGGCTCATCGGGGAGCCAGTGGTTATTGTCCTGAAAATACTATGGCAGCCTTTAAAAAGGCTATTGAGCTTAACAGCGATGGAATTGAATTAGATGTACAGCTGTCAAAAGATGGTCAGGTTGTCGTTTGTCATGATGAAATGATTGATCGGGTCAGTAATGGCAAAGGATTTATCAAAGATTATTCTTATCAACAGTTAAAACAATTTAATTTTAATAATAAAATGGACGATGATTATCCTTTCTGTCAGATAGTGTTGTTAGAGGAAGTATTACAGTTGCTTCAACCGACTGACTTAATGTTGAATATTGAACTAAAAACATCTGTCTTTCATTATGATGGCATAGAACAGAAAGTAATTGATTTAGTTAATAAATATCAATTGCAGAATCGTATTATTTATTCAAGTTTCAATCATCAATCAATTGTCAACATTTTAAGTATTAATCCAAAGGCTGACTGTGGCTTTCTGCATACTGATGGAATTATTGATATTTGCCAATATGCCAATAAATATCATGTTTCAAATCTTCATCCGGCTTTCTATTATCTGTTAGATAATGAATATGTTTCTAATGCCAGAGAATATGATTTAAAGATTAACAGTTTTACCATCAATGAACCCCAATATATTCAGGCAGCTTTAGCATTAAATATCAATGCGATTATCACAAATTATCCTGATTTAGCAATTAAAATCAGAAATGAAAAACAGCGGATTTCTATTTAACAGAAGTCCTTTTGTTATATTGTATGATTATTTCACATATATATATACATAATACTATATAGTATTGCATATATAATACGAATGTAATATAGTGAAACTAAAGAATATAAGAGGAGTGATTAAAATGATTTTTTAGTAGTAGTATTCGTTGCAAAAGTATTGTGATTATTAAAAATTATTATGTGAAAGGAGAATAATTATGAAAAAACTGTTTTGCATTATTTTATCAATTTCAATGTTATATTTTTCTACAATATCAGTTTTTGCGGATGAACCAATGAGAGCTCCAGTAGATCCTCTAGACCCAAATGTTGATCTAATTAGTAATACTGTTGTTTATGGAACAAAAGCTAGGGTTTGCCCGGAATTTGAAGGTCCTTGTTCAATTTCAAATTCCACTTCAGTAACTAGCAGTTCGTCTTGGTCAATCACTGTATCCGCCTCATATAAACCATTAATAATTGCGCAACTCGAAGGTGAATTATCAATATCATACCTTGGTGAAAGTTCATATACTAATACATTTACTGTTACATATAATGTTCCAGAAGGGAAAATTGGTACAATATATTTCCAACCCGCCTATTATAATACTAAATTTACATATTATGAACCAACTTATGGAACAAGAACTTGTATTTTAAAAACTCCAAAAATTGTGAATGGTTATACTGATGGAATTTATTCGTATAGCGAAAGATAAGGAGATAAGAAAATGAAAAGAATTACTCTTGTATTCTTGCTAATAATCGTGTTATTTGGCTGTACAAACACAAATGATAACAATAAGGATAACGATCCAAACAATCAAAAACCGGTTGTATCATATCAGCAAAGTGTTACCATTTATCCGCCAACCGCATACAATGATGCTATTATTTCGGTAAGTTTAGTTCAAGAAGTACAGGCAGAAATAACCGCATATATTGTTAACGATGGCCAATGGGAACAAATCCTCAAAGTTATGTCTATTGACTTAAATCCAACCGATTATATTGCGATAATGAATAATTATTCTGATTATAATACAATTTATATCGGAATTGGTGCCGATGGACCATTTGATATCAATGTCCCAGGACAGGTAAGTTATAAACAGGTACAACATAATTTATCAATAGTTACTTCATCCGGATCAAAAGCTACCTCAACTCATCAGTTTTATGACAAGTTAAATAAGGAACATCCAAATAAAGGTCTCTATTATTATCTGGACAATTATAAGTTTGAAATCGATAATGAACAAACTATAGGCTTTCAAATTGTTTCTGACTATGGAATAAACAATGAGTTTCTTGCCCAATTAAACGACGTTTCTTTACAGGACATCTCAAAATTGCCGGCGTCTGATCAATTTAATCCTTACGAAATTGTTATGATTACTTTAAATTTCAAATTAGTTGAAGAAGCGGTTGAAAATTAGAAAATAATAAGATACAATAATTATGTAAAAAGAGCGAGAAATCGCTCTTATATTATTGCCTGGAGGAAAAATGTTAAATAAAGAAAAAATTGAACAATTAATATCAGCTATTTTAGCGGAAAATGATATAGCAAAGTATCGGATTTCAATTATTACCACTCCACAGTTAACTTTAGAAATCTGTATTAAAAAAAGTGATGGTACAATGGATTTGGATACCTGCGAAAAAATAAGTAATCTGATTTCTCAGATTTTAGATGAAAACGACATCGGTGATACACAATATACCTTGGATGTCTGCTCATTTGGAGCTGAGGAAGTATTGGAAACTCTAGCAGAAGTTAGCCAGCACATCGATGACTACCTGCATGTCGAACTATATAATCCGACTAAAGGAGTTGACCAGTTTGAAGGTTATTTAAGATCAGTCAATGATAATCAGTTATCATTTGAATATCTTCTCAAAAATATTAAAAAGAAGATTGATATTGATTATGAAAATATAAAACTAATTAGATTAGCTGTAAAGTTTTAAGAGGGAAAAGTATGAAGTACAAAACATTATTAGAAGCGATGGGCGCTATTGAAGACGAAAGAATGATTGACAGTGAAGTAATCTTTTCGGCATTCAAGGAAGGTATAGAAAAAGCCTTCAGAAAGCATGTCAGATGTCCGGAAGCTACGGTTAGAATTGATGTAGATAAAGATGATGAAATCAGAATCTATCAAATCAGAACAGTAGTAGAAGAAGTTGACGATGATGAAATTGAAATTTCATTAGAAGATGCTAAGGAAAAATGCGAAAATGTCGGTTTAAATGATACTGTAGAAGATGAAGTCAGCATTACCGAATTTACCAGAAGCGAAATCACAGTTGTTAAAAATGTCATGTTACAAAAAATCAAAGAAGCTACCAAACAGATTATCTATGACGAATTTATCGATAAAGTTGATGATATGGTTACCGGTACGGTTGAAAGTGTGGAAGACAAATATGTTATTGTCAATTTAGGCAAGACATTAGCTTTATTATTGAAAGCCGACCAAATTCCTTACGAAAAATATAAGGAAGGACAAAGATTAAAAGTCGTAATCAAATCTGTCAATAAAGATTCAAAAAGTGCGCAGGTTTTGGTATCAAGATCTTCAGCAGTTTTAGTTAAACGTTTATTTGAAGTTTCTGTCCCGGAAATCTTCGACGGTACAGTCGAGATTAAAGCTATTGCCCGTGAAGCTAATGAACGCACTAAGATGGCTGTTTATTCTAAAAATGCCAATGTTGATGCTATCGGAAGCTGTATCGGTCCAAGAGGTAATCGAGTTGTTACCGTAATTGAAGAAATTGCCCAGAAAAACAATGTTGCTTCTCATGAGAATATTGACATCGTGGAATGGAATCCTGATTTTATCGAATATGTTAAAAATGTCATGAAACCGGCTAATACAATTGCGGTGATCCCTCAATCAACCGGCTCTTTATTAATCGTGGTTGATGATAAGGATTTATCGGTTGCCATTGGCAAGAAAGGAATTAACGCTCGTTTAGCAGCTAAATTATTGGATAAAAAGGTTGAGATTAAGACAGTCAGTGCTGTTGAGGAAATGGGAATTGATTACATTGAAATGATGGAACAATTCAAACAGCAGCAGGAAGAAAAACGTCTGGCTTTGGAAAAAGAAAAACAACAGGCAGAAGTATTGAAGCAACAGAAAGAGTTGGAAGAAATGAATGCCAAATATCAGGATGTTGAAGAATTCGATCCAGAATTTACCAAAGATGAACAGGGCCGTGATCTGGAAACTTATGAAGATGAAGACTTTGTTGAAAAGAATGAAAATAATCCTGAAAAAGCCGAAACATTAAAAGCGAAGGAAGAAAGCGAAGAAGTTGAAAGCGAACCGGTTCAAAGTAGCAGCTCACAAGAGGAAAAACCGGTTAAAAAGAAAGCAAAATTGCAGATTAAAGCAACCGATTATGTCAGCAAGTATGAAGAATTAGCCGATGCAAAGAAGAAAGAGACAACAACTACGGTTAAGAAGAAACGTAAGGCTAAGGAAGAAGATCAGGAAGCTCTGGAAATCAAAGAAAAGCTCGAAGCTTTAAAGAAGCAGCAATACGAAATTAAACCGGAGTATACTGAAGAAGAATTAGATGAATTCAATAATCCTGAAGAAGATCACTGGTATGATGATGAAGATGTGGATTATGATCAGTACGATGAATTCTATGATAACTAGGAGTAAAAATGAAAAAAATTCCCATGCGTAAATGCGTTATTTCCAATGAACGCTTACCAAAAAAAGAATTAATCAGAATAGTTCGCACTCCTGAAAATGAAGTGGTAATTGATTTAACCGGAAAAAGAAACGGTCATGGGGCTTATTTAAAGAAAAGTAAAGAAGTCTTTGACCAGGCCAGAAACAGTAAATTACTTAATAAGTATTTGGAGTGTGAAGTAGACCAACAAATTTATGATGAATTAGATAAATTGTTATAAAAAAAAAGAAAGGTGGTGCATGTTATGGCAAATAAGAATCAACATAACAAAAAGAATAACAATAACAAGAATTATAAGGGGAATAATTCTAAAAAGACCTCAACAATAGTTAGTGAATGTAGCTATTCAGAAGGCATCACTGTAAAAGAATTAGCAGAAAAAACAAACATAAACGCTACCGATATTGTTAAATTTCTCTTCATGATGGGAAAAATGATCACGCTAAACAGTACCCTGGATGATGATACCATTGAGTTAATTGCGATGCAGTATAATATCACCATAACAAAGGAACAGACCGTTGACAGTAATTCACTTGAAGATGATATCGTTGATGAACCGGCTGATTTACAATCAAGAGCTCCGATTGTTACAATTATGGGCCATGTCGATCATGGTAAAACAACATTGTTGGACTTCATTAGAAAAACCAATGTTACTGCCAGCGAATTCGGCGGTATAACCCAGCATATTGGTGCTTACCAGACTGATGTAAACGGTCAGAAAGTAACCTTCTTAGATACCCCAGGCCATGAAGCATTTACCGCAATGCGTGCTCGTGGTGCTAAGATGACCGATATCGTCGTAATTATCGTTGCGGCTGATGACGGTGTTATGCCTCAGACCAAGGAAGCTATTGACCATGCCAGAGCGGCTGAAGTACCGATTATCATCGCTATCAATAAGATTGATAAACATAATGCTAATGTCGATAAGGTTTACAATGATTTGGCAGACTATGGTATTATCCCTGAAGAATGGGGCGGACAGACTATGTTTGCGAAAATCAGCGCAAAAAGCGGTTTAGGGGTTCAGGAATTATTAGAGATGATTTTAGTTCTGGCTGAGGTTTTGGAATTAAAAGCAAATCCTAATAAATTAGCTACCGGTACCGTTGTCGAAGCAAAATTAGACAAGGGCAGAGGTCCGGTTGCGACTTTACTGTTACAAAATGGTAGCCTACATACCGGTGATTGCTTAGTTGCCGGCTGTTCATACTGTCGTGTCAGAAAAATCATTGATGACAAGGGTAGAGAAGTAAAGGTTGCTTATCCTTCTCAACCAGTTGAAATTATCGGTTTGAATTCAGTTCCGGAAGCCGGCGATCACTTCAAAGTCTTTGATTCAGAAAAGAAAGCCAGAGAAGTGGCAGCTAATCGTGCAGAAGAAAAGATTTTACAGGAAAGAAGAAATTCTAACGGTATGAGCTTTGACGATATTGCTTACCAAATTCAGGAAGGAAACTTGAAAGAAATCAACCTGATAATTAAATCGGATGTTAGTGGTTCAGCCGAAGCCGTAAAATCATCAATGGAAAAATTATCTAATGATGAAGTAAAGGTATCGGTTATCAGAGCTACTGCTGGAGCAATCAGTGAATCTGATATTATGTTAGCCAGTGCTTCTAATGCGATCATTTACGGTTTCAATGTCAGACCGGATGCAAAAATCAAAAAACTGGCTGAAGAAAACAAGATTACAATCAGATTGCATAACATCATTTATAAGGCTTTAGAAGAAGTTGAAGCTATGATGAAAGGTATGCTGGCCCCGGTATATCAGGAAGTAGTTTTAGGTCAGGCTACAGTACGCCAAATCTTTAAGGTTAGTAAGGTTGGAACGATTGCCGGCTGTATGGTTGATGACGGTATTATCAAAAACGGTTGCAGCATTCGCTTAATCCGTGATGGTGTGGTTATTTATACCGGTAAATTAGGATCGCTGCAAAGATTTAAGGACAATGTCAAAGAAGTTAAAGCCGGATATGAATGTGGTTTAACTATCGAAAGATATAATGATATTAAAGAAGGCGACTTGATTGAAGGATATGAAGATCAGGAAGTAAAGGATGATATAAATGCAAATTAAAAAAGAAAGACTGCAAAGTTTGATTAAAAAACAATTAAGCCAGATCATCTTTGAAGATGTTAAAGATCCGACAATTGGCTTTGTTACTATTACAGATGTTGATTTAACAAATGATTATTCCTATGCCAAAGTATATGTTTCGTTTTTGGACAAAATTGACATTAACGATTATCGGTTAGCAAATCTGAATAAAGCCAAAGGTTTGATTAGAAGTAAGTTAGCCAAGAAATTGTCAATCAAAAAGTGTCCGGAATTAATATTTGTAATTGATGATTCTTTAAATAAAGGTAATCATATCGACGAGGTACTAAAATCTTTAAATAATGAGGTTTCAGACAATTAAAACATCAGTGTATGCTGATGTTTTTCTTTATGATGTTTTATGAAGCGATAAACTCGATAACAAAAACTAATCATTTTTTCACATATTTGTTCATTTTACTACTAAATTTATCGGTTTTTTTATATAATATATATGGCTAAACCATTTTAGCTATATTTATTGTGCTTAAATATTCTATAAATTAAGGAGGATTTTATGTCAAGAATTGTAAGTGTTTATGGAAGAGAAGTATTAGATTCACGTGGTAATCCAACTGTTGAAGTTGAAGTAACAACTGAATCAGGCGCATTCGGACGTGCAATTGTACCATCAGGTGCTTCAACAGGTGAAAGAGAAGCATTAGAATTAAGAGATGGTGATAAGAGCCGTTATTTAGGAAAAGGTACTACTAAGGCTGTTAATAATGTTAATGAAAAGATCGCTCCAGTAGTAATTGGCATGGATGTTACTCAACAGAACCTGATTGATAAAGCTATGATCGCTTTAGATGGAACTGATGATAAGAGCAATTTAGGTGCTAATGCTATTTTAGGTGTTTCATTAGCTTGTGCTAGAGCAGCAGCAAACTACTATGGCATTCCATTATACAACTATTTAGGTGGATTTAATGCTAAGGTTTTACCAGTACCAATGATGAACGTTTTGAACGGTGGTTCTCATGCTGATTCAACTGTAGACTTCCAGGAATATATGTTTATGCCTGTTGGCGCAAAGAGCTTAAAAGAAGCTGTTAGAATGGGTGCTGAATGCTTCCATAATTTAAGAAAAGTTTTAAAGGCTAACGGTTATAATACTAACGTTGGTGATGAAGGCGGATTTGCTCCAAGCTGTCGTGAAGGAAACGAAGAACCATTAAAATTAATGGTTGAAGCTGTTAAGATGGCTGGTTATGAACCAGGTAAAGATGTTTGCTTCGCAATGGATGTTGCTGCCAGCGAATTCTATGATGTAGATAAGAAGGTTTACAACTTAGCTAAGAGCGGTCAGGGCGAAAAGACCAGTGATGAAATGATCGATATGTTAGCTCAATGGGTTGAAAAATATCCAATTATTTCTATCGAAGACGGCTTAGGTGAAAGAGACTGGGAAGGCTGGAAGAAGTTAACTGATCGTTTAGGAAGCAAAGTACAAATTGTTGGTGATGACTTATTCGTAACAAATCCTAAGATCTTAAAAGAAGGTATCGAAAAGGGTATTGCTAACTCAATCTTAATTAAAGTTAACCAGATTGGTTCATTAACTGAAACTTTTGATGCAATGGAATTAGCTAAGAGACATGGTTACACTTGTGTAGTATCTCACAGATCAGGTGAAACTGAAGATACAACAATTGCTGATATCGCAGTAGGCTTCAATGCCGGACAAATCAAGACTGGTTCATTATCAAGAACAGACCGTATTGCTAAATACAATCAGTTAATGAGAATTGAAGATGAATTAGGTTCTGCCAGCGAATTCCACGGCAAAGACACTTTCTACAATTTATATAAATAATTGGTTTGAAATTCTAAAAGGGGCTGTAAAAAAATAAAAATTTAGGAAACTATGTAGAGGCTTGCAGCC
>JBJFHD010000084.1:0-47976 GCA_051893335.1 Erysipelotrichaceae bacterium
TGCAAGCCTCTACATAGTTTCCTAAATTTTTATTTTTTTACAGCCCCTTTTTTTAATCATTCTTAATGAAATTATTTGAAAAATGTGTATATAATGGAATTCTACAAGGAGGTAATTTGATGTACGACTATATCATAAGTTGCTGCTCGACAGCTGACTTGACGAATGAACAATTACAAAGACTTGGGGTAGAATATATTCCTTTCCATTTTGAAATAGACGGAAAGCAATATTTGGATGATTTGGGACAAACAGTCAGTTTTCCGGATTTTTATCAGGCAATGGACTTGGGGAAAACTACTAAAACCAGTCAGATTAATTCAAAGGAGTATGAAATATTCTTTCGAAATTTATTAAAACAGGGAAAAGACATTTTGCACATTTCTTTCTCCAGCGGTTTATCTGGTTCATATAACAGCGCAAGACTGGCAGTTAACAATATGAGACAGGAATTCCCGGATAGAAAGATTTATTTAATCGACTCACTGGCAGCGAGCAGCGGTTATGGCTTGCTGGTTGATACCGCCAGTGAATTAAGAAATAAGGGATATACTATTGTAGAAAATTATAATTATATTGAAAGTCATAAGTTAAATTTACATCACTGGTTTTTCTCAACGGATTTATCATTTTATATCAAAGGCGGAAGAATATCAAAGACAGCCGGTTTTGTCGGACAGGCTTTAAATATCTGCCCCTTATTGAATGTTAATGATGCCGGTAAGTTAATACCTCGTGAAAAAATCAGAACTGAAAAAAGGTAATGAAGGCTATTGTGGATAAGATGGAAGAAAATGCTCAGGATGGCTTAAATTACAGTGGCAAATGCTTCATTTCTCATTCTGACAGTTTGGCTCAAGCCCAATGTGTAGCTCAAATGGTTGAAGAAAGATTTAAAAATTTAAACGGGAAAGTCCAAATAAATTATGTTGGGACAACCATCGGGTCACATACCGGTCCTAAAACTGTGGCCTTATTCTTCTATGGTAATAAGAGAGGAAGTTAATTGTGGATCAGAAGTATTTGAAGATTATTGATTTACCATATAAGAAATCAAGTGCTCATAAACAGATGCCAATAACTGATAGGGCTGCTCAGTTTGCGGCCTTTTCGGCGTTGGAAGGCTATGATCAGAAGATCAAAGATCACAGTCAGATTGAGGCTGAGAAAAAAGAAATCTCAACTGATGAAATCGAAAATATCGATCGAATGCTTAAAGAACTGATTGAAAAACAACAGGAATATCCTTTGATTAAGCTTGATTTTTATGACAGTGAAAACGGTCAAAATAAAATTGTTGTTGAAAGAGTGAAGAAAGTCGATTTGCTTATGAAGCGTTTAGTATTGGTAGATCAGAGCGAAGTGGACTTTGATGATATCTATTCTATTCAATGGTATAATTAATACATGGAAGAGAAAACATATATCGCAATTGATTTAAAGTCGTTTTATGCTTCGGTTGAATGTCGGGAAAGAGGGCTAAACCCTTTAGTTACGAATTTAGTGGTGGCAGATGCTTCCAGAACGGATAAAACCATCTGTTTGGCAGTTACCCCTTCTTTAAAAGCGTACGGCATCTCAGGAAGAGCGAGATTGTTTGAAGTAAAATCTAAAGTAAAACAGATTAACAATCAAAGGCGTAAACAGGCATATAAATATACTTTTACAGCTAAAAGCTATAATGATACTGAATTGAAAAATAACAAAAATCTGGAGTTGGATTTTATTATTGCTCCACCGAGAATGGCTTATTATATGGAGTACAGTGCCAAAATATTTGATATTTACCGAAAGTATATCTCAAGCCAGGATATCCATGTGTATTCTATCGATGAAGTTTTTATTGATGCGACATCATATTTGAAAATATATAACAAAACTGCAGCCCAATTGGCTCAAACGATTATTAAAGATGTGCTTTTTCAAACCGGAATAACCGCGACTGCGGGAATCGGAACCAACTTATATTTATGTAAGGTGGCAATGGATATAGTAGCAAAGCATATGGATCCGGATGAAAACGGAGTAAGAATTGCCAGTCTGGATGAAATGAGTTACCGAAAGTTATTGTGGCAGCATACCCCATTAACTGATTTTTGGCGGATTGGTAAAGGAATCAGCCGAAAGTTGCAGGAAAACGGTATGTATAATATGGGGGATATAGCCCTCTGTTCTATCGAAAATGAAGATAAATTATACAAGTTATTCGGTGTTAATGCTGAACTATTGATAGACCATGCCTGGGGTTATGAACCGACGGAAATAAAACATATTAAGCAGTATCATGCCCGTAACAATTCGTTAAGCACTTCGCAGGTTTTGTCAAGGCCGTACACTTTCAGTCAGGCGAAGATAGTATTAAAAGAAATGGCCGAAATGATGGCTCTTGATTTGGTTGAAAAAAATCTGGTGTCCAACCAGGTGGTAGTGTCGATTATGTACGATAAAGACAATCTGGAAGATGAAGCTTTAAGCAGATATGTCAATGAAACAGTGCTGGATGGCTATGGCAGAGTAGTACCGAAACCGTCAACCGGTCGATACACTTTTGCCTATTCCACTTCATCAACTGTTCAGATTAGAGATGGTGCCTGTCAGGTATATGATAAAATTGCCCATAAACAGCTGCTGATAAGAAAATTGTCCATATCTTGTGCGGTAGTTAAAAAGGAAATGGCAAAGAAAAAGGAATATCAGCAGTTTAGTTTGTTTGATACTAATGAAGAACAGCCTATACAGCAGCCTAATCAGCAAAATGAAGAAAAGGAAGCAAAGGTACAAAAAACGATCATTGAAATAAAAAAGCGTTTTGGCAAAAACGCTATCATGAATGTCAGTGATTTACAAAGTGATGCTACTTTGATTAAAAGAAATTCGGAAATAGGCGGTCACAAGGCTTAGTCTAAAATCATTAGGTGATAGCCGCCTTGTTGGCCGGCTTTTTCTATTACATTTAAAAGTTTGTTGGAAAAACTGTCCGCTCTCATTTCTTCAGCGTTAATGATAATGAAATTGCTGCCTTGGAAAAACTCGGTCAAACAATCATATAAACTGTCAAGGTTATTGCTGAAGTAATCTGGCAAAGCAAGAATTTCTTTTAATAATTCAAAAGCACTTTGGCGTTCAAGGAGTCGGGTTCCATCTAAAATATAGGTATTTTTCATTATTGTTCTCCATACAAAAGTTCAAAAGTTTCATAGTGATCATCGGTGTAGTAAATAAGTCCGTCATTAGAAAAGACAATTCGTTTGGCTCCTCTCGAATCTTGGTTGTGGGTATCAATATCACATTCGTAATAAATTCGTCCGTCTTTAACCGGAAGATTTTCTTCAAAATTGGCGAATACATCTCCTCCGATTGCCATATCGGGCAAATACTTTTCAACACTTCCGCCACTCCAGCCGGCATCTTGAGCCTGCTGTTTGGTTACATAATTGGCTGGCAGCTGATTATAGGTATGAATATAAAGCGCAACATTTTCTTTGTCGTAATAATACTTGTCTTGCTGGAGGGTAATTTCCGTATCAATATTACTGTTATTGTTGTCAGTATTGTTGAAAAAATATTCCTTTGCCCATAAAGCAGTAAATAACACAGCGATAGTTAAAATAACCCTAAATAACTTTTTGATAAATTTCTTATCCATATCTTATTCCTCGATAAGAATTATATCATGTATTTAATTATTTTATAACTATCATAAAAAGGCAGCTTAGCTGCCTTGCAAAATAATATTATTTTTCTTTTGAATACCACAAAGCAAATTACCATACAGCAACAACAAGTATAAGAGTTATTGCGATGACTGTATAGTAAACTGGATCATTAAAGCTGTTTTGAATTATAATCAGCATTGTTGGAACAGGTAATGCGCACGCCATTAAGAATAATGATAATCCCAATTTTTTTATAACTTCCTCCTTTTTATCGTGTATTGGCAAGGCTTGTAATACTGCCTTGTTGTATCATTGATATGTGATCACAATATTTTTCTATAGTCATTATATAACGGTATATAGCAAAAAAAGATACAAATGTATATATTGTGTAAAATCACATACTATCTTTTGCTAGTAATCCGATAATCTTTGTAATAAATAAAAAGAGTAAAAAAAGGCTGTAAAAAAACAGCACTAATAAAGATATAATAAAAGGGCTGTTAGGAAATAATAATCGCTATAAGAAAAAGAGGCTGCAAACCTCTGGATTGTTTCCTAAATATTTATTTTTTTACAGCCCCTATAATGTTTTGCTAAGTAATTTTAGTACATTCCTTGTCCGCCTGCAGACATAGCAGATAAAGCGTTAGCTAATTTATCAGTAGGTTCCTCTCTGGTTACGACGCCGGCTTCAGTTGTAACAAATAATGATGCAATGCTGGTAGCATTTAATACTGCATATCTGGTTACTTTAGTAGGGTCAACGATACCGTTTTCGATTAAGTTTACCCATTTGCCGTTTTTAGCATCAAAACCTACGCCGTCTTGAGCAGCTAACTGCTTCTTAACAACTTCGTTTCCGTCGAAACCGGCATTTTCAGCAATCTGATGTAATGGTAATAAGATAGCTTCGAATACACAGTTAATACCTCTTTGAACATCAACGTTGTCGTCTTTTAAGCTTTCCTTGTTTTCACGATAGATTTTAGCAAGAGCAGCACCGCCACCCATGATAATTCCTTCGCTTACTGCTGCTTTTGTAGCATTTAAAGCGTCTTCAATTCTTAACTTCTTTTCTTTCATTTCGCTTTCTGTAGCAGCACCGACTTTTAAGATGGCAATACCGCTGCCGATTTTAGCTAATCTTTCGTTAAGTTTCTTCTTGTCATAATCGCTGGTGGTCTTTTCAACTTGTGCCTTGATTTCACTGACTCTATCCTGGATAGCTTCACTGTCGCCTTTGCCATGGATAATAGTTGTTGTATCTTTCTTTACAATAACTTTAGTAGCTGAACCTAAATCAGTTAAATCAGCGTTCTTTAATTCCATATTCAATTCTTTGGTGAAGAACTTGGCACCGGTAACTACCGCGATGTCATTCAGCATTTCTTTCTGTGAATCACCGAAGCTAGGAGCCTTAGTAGCAACTACATTAAATGTTCCTCTTAATTTGTTGACAATTAAAGTTGTTAAAGCATCGTTATCAATATCATCAGCGATGATTAATAATGGCTTGCTTGTTTGAACGATTTTTTCTAAGACCGGTAAGATTTCCTGAATATTATTGATCTTCTGGTCAGTAACTAAGATAAATGGGTTATCCAATTCAGAAATCATCTTATCACGATCAGAAACCATATAAGGTGACATATAACCTTTGTCGTATTCTAAACCTTCAGCAATTTCTAATTCGGTTTCAAAGCCCTTTGATTCATCAACTGTGATTACACCGTCTTTTCCGACTTTTTCCATTGCTTCTGAAATATAGTTACCGATTTCAGTAGAACCTGAAGAGATAGAAGCAACTTGAGCAATGTCTTTTGAAGTTGATACTTCGTGACTTTGTTCCAGTAATTTTTCAGAGATTAATTTGGCTGCTTTTTCCATACCTTCTTTTAAGAAAACTGGATTTGCTCCTTTTTCAACACATTCGATTCCATTATGCATGATTGCCTGGGCTAAAACTGTAGCGGTTGTAGTACCATCGCCGGCAACATCATTAGTTTTGTTCGCTACTTCGTAAACTAATTTAGCGCCCATATTGGCAAATTTGTCTTCCGGTTCAATTTCTTTGGCAATTGTAACACCATCATTAGTGATTAATGGTGCGCCGTAGCTCTTTTCTAATACAACATTACGACCCTTAGGACCTAAGGTTACTTTAACAGTATTGGCTAGTTCGTCAACACCCTCAAGCATCTTTGTTCTTACATCTTTTGAATATTTAACTACTTTACTCATTTTACTGCATCTCCTATTCTACAATAGCAAGTATCTTTGATTCAGGAATCAATAAATACTTTTCGTTTTTATATTCAATTTCGTTTGCTGAATACTTTTCAAAAATAACTCGATCGTTTACTTTAACTGTCATTGGCTCTCTCTTGCCGTCAACTAATTTTCCTTGTCCGACCGCAACTATTACACCAACATTTTCTTCACTTTTTTCACTTGTTGAAACGATAATGCCACTGGCAGTCTTGTTTTCAACGATTTCCTTTTTTAATAATACGTTTTCATTTAATGGTTTAATCATAAAACAACCTCCTCATTAGCACTCACAATGCCTTAGTGCTAATATATGATATAATTTTATTGTGGCCTTGTCAATGATAATCGTTAAAAATAAGCGAAAAGTTAATAGATTGATACCGGAATATAAAAACCTTTGTTTGCTTGAGAAACAAAGGTTAAAATATTGGCTGTTATTACTTTAATTTCAATCCGTCATGGAAGGCTTTTCCAACAATTTCGCCTAAAGAAAGGTAGTTGTTGGTGCAAGGGTCATAGCAGATTGGCTTTAATTTCTGATAGTCAATTTTGCCGTTGGTTAAGATGGCTTCATCAACTGAGATGTTGACGATTTCTCCGACAAGGATTCCGTTTTCAAAGCTCTTTACCCGACATTCCAAAGCCATCGGCAATTCATCAATCAGTGGAGCATTAACGAATTTGCTTTTGGTGCTGTGAAAACCGGCCTTTTCAAATTTGTTAGTCACTTTACTGCCTGATTCGATTCCGACATAGTCGCAAGCGGTTAAGTGATCTTCGTTTGCGATACTGACAGTAAAGGCTTTAGTATAGCGGAAATTATCGGTTGTTTTGTGTTCGGCAAGACTGATTGAGATTTCGTTATAGTCAGAAATCATTCCCCAGGCAGCATTCATTGCATTGGGGATATTGTCTTTATCATAAGTGGCAATAATTAATACCGGCATCGGTAATAAATAAGGTTTAACTTCTAAATCGATTCTGTTCATATTTCCTCCAATTATCTGTTTATCACAATTATAACTTGTTGCATTAAAAAAATAAATCTTATAAAATATAGGTGTCACGATGAAAAGAAGAGTAGCTGAGAAGATCTACTTTAGAGACCTTGACAAATTGGTGGAAGTCAGGGATTAGATGCTCAGTGAAAAAGGCCTTGGAGTGAAGCGTTTAAGCAGCGATAATGCTAATGAGGTGCGCATTCTTTGGAATGTGAACTAAGGTGGTACCGCGTTATTACGTCCTTAGATTAGGGCGTTTTTTATTTGAAAGGAGTAAAAATGGAAGAAAGAGTATTAAATGATCAACAGCAGGCTAGAAGAGATAAGATGAATCAGTTGGAACAAATGGGAATCTATCCGTTTGGTAACGCTTATAACAGAACTCATCTGGCAAATCAGATTAGAGAAGAATTTGGTCAGCTGTCTCAGCAGGAAATTGAGGAAAGACATGTTGAAGTTAAAGTTGCCGGAAGAATAATGAGCAAGAGAAGAATGGGCAAGCTTGGCTTTATGCATATTCAGGACAAAAGCGGTCAAATTCAGGTTGTGGTAAATAAGGCAATTGTTGGCGAAGAAGTTTATGAAGTATTCAAAATTAATGATGTCGGTGATTTCGTCGGTGTTGAAGGATATGTTGTAAAAACCGATGCCGGTGAATTATCGGTTAAGGCAGAAAAGTATACCCATTTATGTAAATCATTAAGTCCGATGCCGGAAAAATTCCACGGCTTAACAAATAAAGAAGAAAGATATCGCAGAAGATATGTTGACTTATTTATGAATGAGGAAAGCAAGCGTGTTGCTTTCTTGAGACCTCAAATCATTAAGTGTATCCGTCAATATATGGATCAGAAAGATTTCGTGGAAGTGGAAACACCGATCTTAACTACATTGTTGACTGGTGCCAGTGCAAGACCGTTTGTTACTCATCATAATACTCAGGACTTGGATATGTATTTGCGTATTGCTTTGGAATTACCGCTTAAAAGACTTTTGGTAGGCGGTATGGAAGCTGTTTATGAGATTGGCAGAGTCTTTAGAAATGAAGGAATGGATCCAATGCATAATCCGGAATTTACATTAATGGAAGCTTATTTGGCTTTCTCTAATTTGGAGGGCATGATGGACTTGACTGAAGGTATGTTTACCACAATTGCTGAACAGGTATTCGGTAAATATGAATTCAATTTCAATGGACAGTTAATCAACTTACAGAAACCTTGGAAGCGTATTTCGATGGTTGAAGCAATTAAAGAGAAAACATCAATTGATTTCACTCAGCCAATGTCACTGGAAGAAGCAACTCAGCTGGCTAAACAGCATAATATTGAAGTTGAAAAGCATTTTACAGTCGGCCATATTATCAATGCTTTCTTTGAAAAATACGTTGAAGAGTCTTTAATTCAGCCGACTTTCCTGTATGGTCATCCGGTTGAAATTTCTCCATTAACAAGAGTTAATATGGATGATAACCGTTTCGTTGATCGTTTTGAGTTATTCATCGGCGGAAAAGAATTTGCCAACGCATATACCGAGTTAAACGATCCGATTGATCAGTTGAATAGATTTAAGCAACAGCTGGCTGAGAGAGAATTGGGTAATGAGGAAGCCAATGATATCGATATGGATTTCATTGAAGCATTAGAATACGGTATGCCTCCTGCTGGCGGAATTGGATATGGAATCGATAGATTGTGTATGTTGTTTACCGAAGCAGAATCAATTAGAGATGTAATTCTGTTCCCCACAATGAAACCGCAGGATAAATAAGTAATGATAACCCAGGATATTATGTGTCCTGGGTTTTTACTTTGTAAATTACCAACTGTTTAGACATATTTATTAGAATGAATAAGAAAAAAGTTTAGAATAAATTCAGTATCATTCAACAAACGATGGGATTATGGCGGAATGATTTAGGCCATAGTAAGCATAGCACGCTATTGTTTTTGAAATAAGCTCTATGCTATAATTTGGCAAGAGGAGGAAAGGGATGTCGAATACCAATACTTGTGCCATGCTTTTTAAGCAAATTCACAGCGAATTAGAGAAAAATGCTAATAATACATTGCGTAAGGATGGCTTAACCATGTCACAAATCCGTGTGCTGATGTCATTATCTAAGGCTGAGGGTAATCAAATCGAGCAAAAGAAACTGGAACAGTCAATGCATATTGCCCAGTCCACAGCTACCGGGATCGTTAAGCGTCTGCAGCAAAAAGGCTTTATTGAGGGTTTTACCAGTGAAAATGACAAGCGAATTAAAATGATACGCATCACTCCGAAGGGAATGGGATGCTTTCAAAAAGCCGAGCAAAATATGAAGAAGGTCGAAGCGGTTCTGACTTCGGTATTAACGGACACGGAAAACGATATCTTAATCAGCCTTTTACAGAAAATCCGAAATTCATTTTAAAAAAATACCCGCAATAGTAGCGGGTATTAATAAACACAAAATCATAGCGTGCTATTAATAGTATGATGAATTGTCAACAGGAACAATAACAGCAAAAGGAGGCCCAGTTCAATGAATGAGATTAATTATGACACTGAATCAATTCGCAGGATTATAAATCTAAATAGTGATTGGTTTTTTACTAAAGAAATGAAAAATTTGCCATCGCAGGAATCGTCTGGTTGGCAAAAAGTAGATTTGCCCCATACTTGGAACAATCAGGATGGCCAGGACGGCGGAAATGACTATTATCGGGGAAAATGCCGGTATGCCAAGAAATTTTTGAAAAGCGATTTACCGGTTTATCAGCAGTATTATTTGGAAATCCAGGGAGCAAATTCTTCGGCCGATGTTTATCTTAATGATAAGTATTGCGGACATCATGATGGCGGTTATTCCACTTGGCGGATTAATTTAACTGACTATCTGCAAGAGGAAAACCGGTTAGTAATAGCGGTAGATAATAGTGCCAATGATCAGGTTTATCCCCAATCAGCAGATTTTACTTTCTATGGCGGACTATATCGAAATGTAAATCTGATTTGTGTCGGTACTTCTCATTTTGACTTGGACAACTATGGCGGGCCGGCTATAAAGCTGACCCCTACCATTTGTGGCAGGGATGCTGATGTTGAAGTGGAAGTATTTTTAACGGATTATAAGTCGGGGCAAAACCTTCTGTATACGATATTGGATGCTTCAAATGAAATCATTTGTCAGCAAAGCAGTGCTAAGACAACTGTTCATTTAAAGATTTCCGATGTTCATTTATGGAATGGGCGCAAAGACCCTTATTTGTATAACTGTAGGGTAGAATTACTGGAAAATCATCAAGTAATCGACCGCATTTTTAGTCGGTTCGGCTGTCGCAGTTTTTCAATTGATCCGCATAAAGGTTTTATTCTAAACGGTCAGCAGTATCCATTAAGAGGGGTTTCCCGCCATCAGGACTGGAAAGGCATTGGTAATGCGCTTTTGCCGCAGCATCATCAAATAGATATGGATTTGATATGTGAGATGGGGGCAAATACCATTCGTTTGGCTCATTACCAGCATGACCAGTATTTCTACGATCTTTGTGATGAGCGTGGGATGATTGTATGGGCTGAGATTCCTTATATTTCTCAGCATATGCCTAACGGCAGAGCGAATACTATCTCTCAGCTAAAAGAGTTGATTATTCAAAACTACAATCATCCTTCAATCGTCGTCTGGAGTATTTCCAATGAAATAACGATGAAAGGGGCTGATGATCCGGATTTGATTGAAAATCATCGAATTTTGAATGATTTGGCACATCAGCTGGATAAAACCAGATTAACTACTCTTGCTGCTTTGACTACCTGCCCGATTGACAGTGAGTATCTGCATATTACGGATGTAATTTCTTATAATCACTATTTCGGCTGGTATGGCGGCAATACCGCGATGAATGGTCCATGGTTTGACCAATTCCATCAAAATTATCCTGATTTGCCAATTGGCTGTTCGGAGTATGGCTGTGAGGCTTTAAATTGGCACAGCTCTGATCCTCAAATGGGTGACTATACTGAAGAATATCAAGCCTATTATCATGAAGAATTGATTAAACAATTGTTCAGTCGGGAATATTTGTGGGCGACCCATGTGTGGAATATGTTTGATTTCGGTGCCGATTCGCGCAATGAAGGCGGTGAGGACGGACAGAACCATAAAGGTTTGGTCAGCTTCGACCGTAAATACAAAAAGGATGCTTTCTATGCTTACAAAGCATGGCTATCCGATGAACCGTTTGTACATATTTGCGGCAAACGATATGTCGATCGACTGGAAGATGTCACAAAAGTTACGGTTTATTCCAATCAGCCGGAAGTAGAACTATTGGTAAACGGAAAAAGCATCGGAAAGAAACGGGCTGAAGATCATTTCTTCTATTTTGAAGTAATTAATGCCGGAAAGACTGTTATAACTGCTATTGCGAACGGTCAAACCGATACCAGTACGATATGTAAAGTTGACAAGTTCAATGAAGATTATCGTTTAAAAGAGAAAAATGCTGTTCTAAATTGGTTTGATGTTACTATGCCGGAGGGATATTTGTCATTAAATGATAAAATGGGAACTGTTTTGGCAGTGCCTGAAGGAAGAGAATTGTTTGAAAATATCATGGAAATGTTGCCTAAAGGTGCAATTGACAGTACAACAATGACCAATATGATGGAACTGGTGGAAAACTTTACAGTATTACGGCTTTTGGGAATGTTGTCGATGGCTGATATTCAGCTTAGCAAGGAAGAACTTCTGGAAATTAACCGGAAGTTAAATCAAATTCCTCAAAAATCAGATAAATAACTTTCATTTTTCAAATTGACTAGCGCAAAACAGGCAGTATAATCAATTTGATTGATATTTAGACAAGGAGATAAAAATGCGTAATAAAAAAGATATTCAGTTTAAACAGCAGCTTCACCGTGATGAAGAAAATCGGATTATTATCAATATGAATGTAAAAGATGACAGCGATTTTCTATCGGTTTTTTCGCAAAGTGATACACCGGTTATAAGTACAGAAGTTGCCGAGTTTATTGAAAACAGCACTAATTCCATCCCTCCGAAAGAACAGCTCACCTTGCGAATTCATAGCAGCTGTATTGATGATTCTGAAAAGATACTCTATCAAAAAGGGATTAAGCAATATTATAGTGAAAAGAGAATTGCTAATGGTAGAGAGCTGAAACGCAATAATATCATTGTTGCCCTTTTGATGGCGGCAGGAATATTTGTTTTAGCATTTGCCTTGCTTCTTGAATATAAAATTGGCAGTTTAGTTTGGGGCGAGTTTATTGATATCGTGGCTTGGGTATTTTTATGGGAAGCCGTTGATATCAGCGCATTTGGTAATCGAGGGTTACGTTTAAAAAATGCCCGATATCTTTCTTATTTATCGATGAAAATTGAATATATTGACACGGTAAATAAAACGGAGTAATTAAGCTGGCTGATAGCTGCGTTATCAGCAACAGCGAGTTGCTTGTGCAGCAAGAGTAGCCGTCCTATAATTAAATCAAGGTTGGTGATTATTATGGAAACAAAAGAAATCTTGTATAAATTAAGAATGGATAAAGGTTTATCGCAAGAAGAACTGGCAAATAAACTCTATGTTACCAGACAGGCAGTTTCCCGTTGGGAAAATGGCGATACCATTCCTAATACGGACACTTTAAAGTTGCTTTCAAAGTTTTATGATGTCTCGATTAATACTCTTTTAGGCTCGCCAAGGCAGCTGATCTGTCAATGTTGCGGAATGCCGCTTGATGACTCGACAATCAGTAAAGAACAAGACGGCAGTTTTAATGAGGATTACTGCAAGTGGTGTTATGTTGAAGGTGAGTATACCTATAATAATCTTGATGATTTGATTGACTATTGCGTTAAACATCTGGCAAATGACAACTGGCCGCCGCAGCAAGTAAAGACTTATTTGAAGGAAATGCTGCCGAAATTGAATTATTGGAAACAGAATAATAAGTAATTAATCCAAAAATAAACAAAACAGCCCGATAAGATTTATCTTATTTGGCTTTTTGTTTCAGTAATTAAATAATGTCTTAGCCTGTTGAAAAAATAGTTTAAACCAAATAGGTTATATTTGGACTTTAAACTATAAAAGAGTGTTTTTCATTATTTTTTTAAAAGATTATATTTCTATATCCAAATTGTATTGTTTGTCGATAAGATAGTATTTGACGCCATATTTATTTGCCTGTTCAAGAAAACGAGCATTGTCTGCTAAGACATTTTCAATCGTTAACCATTGATCGTCTATACGGTTTTCGATAACGCTGGCGTATTTTTTAATGTCCTCAAAATGACTTTTGATATATTCTTCGCTCATTACCAGATAAATGCATTTAATGTTTTCAAGATAGCCTGCTTCAAAATCCTTGGTCCAATCAAAAGGTATATAACAGCCCTCAATTATGAGATTTTGCCGGTTTTCAATGGCAGTTTTGATGATTTCCGCAACAATAGGCCAAAGATATTCTGTCATTTTTTCGTCATCTTCAACGGAAAGGTTGGTATTTCCGCTGCGAATTAAACCCATTTTTAAGTGGTCGATTGATAAATAAGGGTAGTGGTACTTTTCAAGAAGTTTTTGAGCCAGTATCGTTTTACCGGTGTGGGATGGTCCGCTTATTAATATAATCATTATTGTCTTCGATATATTCATGTTGACCTATTTAAAGGACATTGAATACACTTTTTCCTTTCTAAGTATTTAATTGAGTCGTTATCTGCTTAACTATTTCTCGAATAAGCGAATGATTTTTTCTTTAAGTTTATGATTGTTGTAGGGGTGCTCTCTTACTTTGAGATTAAAGAGGCTTGTTCCCTTGACTACGGTTTGGGGGTGAGTAAATTCTCTAAATCCCCAAATACCGTGATATGCGCCCATTCCTGAATGGCCGGTACCGTTAAATGGGACATTTTTAACCATAAATTGCATTAAAACTTCGTTGATGCAGCCGCCGCCGAACTGGCTTTCGGACATAACTTTTTCGGCCCACTTTATATCTTTTGTAAAGATGTAAAGGGCTAGAGGATGTGGACGCTCATTTATCGTTTTTACGATTTCATCAATCTCTTTGTCCGGATAAACAACTACCGGCAATATTGGACAAAACAGTTCGTGATTGACCACATCTTCATGTATTTCTATCGGATAGAGGACGGTAGGTTCGAATTGACAACGTTCCCGGTTGCCTTTGCCACCGAAAACTACCCGATCACGATATTTTTCGACTTCGTTGTAGCAGGCCTGATAAGCATTTTGGTCGATGAGTTTACCGTATTCTTCATTATCTAATGGGTGTGCGCCGATTTGGCGGATAAATTCGTTTTTCAGCAATTCAACAAATTCATCAGCAACTTCCTGAGCAATGGCAACCTGATTAATATTGATACAGATTTGACCGCTGTTACATATTTTCGCAAATGCGATTTTTTCGGCCGCATCTTTTAAGTCAGCATCTTTTCTAACTATACACCAGTTTCCGGTTTCGCCACCCAATTCCAAACTGACCGGTGTCAGGTTTTGGGCAGCTAAAGCCAAAACGTGTTTTCCGACTTTTGGGGAACCGGTGTAAAAGATTTTGTCAAAATGCTGCTCTAAACAATAGTCAGCTACTTCATGAGGGCCAAAGACAACCGACACATATTCCGGCGGGAAGGCTCTTTCAACAATCTTTTTGATCACCTCGTAACAATTAGGCACTTTTGAGCTGACTTTGATAACAGCGGTATTGCCGCCGGCGATTGAAGCAGTCAATACGCCAAAGGAGAGAACAAAAGGGAAATTGTATGGTGAAATGATCAGAGTAACACCGTAAGGCAGTTTATAAACTTTCGTTATTAATGAGGGAAAGGCAATAAAACCACTGAAGTGGGTTTCCGGTTTTGCCCATTTTTTTAGATTGTGAATTGCTTCGTTGATTTCGGAAATGGTTGTACCGATATCTAATAGATAGCTTTCGGTTTCTGATCTGGCCAAGTCCGTTTTTAGAGCAGCTTTTATATCCTGCTGGTAAAATAAAATCGCCTCTTTGAGCTTTTTTAACTGGCGGATACGAAAATCCACCGGTAATGTTACCCCGGTATTGAAGTAATTTCTTTGGATTAAAACAAGATTTTGAATGTCAGCTAAACTGCAGTTCATCAGATAACCTCCTTTTAAACGGGAAATGTAAACTTGTAAACTAATTACATAATAAATCCTGCTTACTGTTTTGACAAGAAGGGAGAAAATAAAAAATTATGCTAATGGTTATTGACAAATAATAACTGCGAGCATATACTTTATGTGTAGTTAGCAAAGGCTAACTATAATTATTAATTACGAGTTAGCGTCTGCTAACTTAGATAGGAGATACTTAATATGATGCCACTGACACTTGCGGATATCGGAGAAGAAAACATAATTAAAAGGATTACGGGAAAACAGCAGATCAAGAGCCATATCGAAAGCCTTGGTTTTGTGGTTGGCGCAAGAGTGACGGTTATAAATACTGTTAACGGTGACGTTATTGTTAATGTGAAAGATTCTCGGGTTGCCATCAGCAAGGAAATGGCTCAGAGAATTATGGTTTAAAAGATTTGACATTGAAAGGAAGAAAGATGAAAACATTAAAGGATGCAAAAGTAGGAGAAACTGTGAAGGTTTCAAAAATAGTCGGTGACGGAGCTTTGAAACGTCGAATTATGGATATGGGAATTACCAAAGGAGTGGAAATTACAGTTCGTAAACTTGCCCCTTTAGGCGATCCGATTGAAGTTACGGTTCGTGGTTATGAATTATCAATCCGTAAAGCGGATGGTGAAATGATTGTAGTTGAATAAAGAAAGCCAGCAGGCTCTCTTAATTTATACACAAACAGTTAGCAATAGCTAACTAAAGAAAGTGAGGAAAAGATATATGAATTTAAGAATAGCTCTTTCCGGTAATCCCAATAGTGGTAAAACAACCCTGTTTAATGCCTTGACCGGCTCAAATCAGTTTGTGGGAAACTGGCCGGGAGTTACCGTTGAAAAAAAAGAAGGAAAATTAAAGAAGCATGATGATGTAATAATTACCGATTTACCAGGTATTTATTCTTTATCTCCTTATACTTTAGAAGAAGTAGTGGCAAGAAATTATTTAATTGATGAAAGACCTAATGCCATCTTGAATATTGTTGATGGTACCAATTTGGAAAGAAACCTCTACTTAACAACTCAGCTGACTGAATTAGGCATACCTGTAGTTGTAGCAATTAATATGATGGACGTTGTTGAGAAAAACGGCGATAAAATCAATACAGAACAGCTTTCAAGAGAACTCGGTTGCAAGATAGTGGAAATCTCAGCTTTGAAAGGTACCGGTATAATGGAAGCTGCTGAAGCAGCAATTGATGCAGCCAAAAACTGCAAAACAGTTCCGATGCATACTTTCTCAGGTACTGTTGAACATGCCTTGGCTCATATTGAAGAAGCTACAGTCCATAATCTGCCTGAAGAGCAGCAACGCTGGTATGCGATAAAGATTTTTGAACGTGATGAAAAAGTGCTTGAACAATTGAAATTGGATGAAGCAACTTTACAGCATGTTGAAAAGGATATTCAAGCCGTAGAAGAACAGCTGGATGATGATGCTGAATCGATTATCACAAATGAACGCTATGTTTATATTGGCAAGATAATCAAAAACTGTTACAAGAAGAAAACTGCTGGCAAACTTTCAACTTCTGATAAGATTGACAAGGTTGTTACCAATCGATTTGCAGCCCTTCCAATCTTTGCACTTGTAATGTTTTTGGTTTATTACATTTCCGTTTCAACGGTTGGTGATATAGCTACAACATGGGCCAATGACGGTGTCTTTGGCGATGGCTGGCATTTGTTCGGCATTGGCAGTACACAATACGAAGAAGCGATGACTGATTATGCCAAAGAGAACGTTTGGATAGATGAAATGATCTTAATTGTTGATGATGCTGTTGAAAACGGCGTTATCGGGGCAGATCAAATACAGTCGGCAATTGCCGAGGAAGACTTTGAAGCATTCGATGAGGCTTACGGTTTGTATGGTGATTCTTTAGCGGAGGAAGGCTATGATATTTCCGCTATTTATGAAGCAGCCTTATCAGAAGATGCTGAAGGAGTACCTGATCCTTCTGAATACGGAATTTGGATTGTCGGTATACCTGTTTTAGCTGAAAATGCTCTTGAAGCAATCAATACACCAGAATGGCTTAACAGTTTGATTATTGACGGTATTATCGGTGGTGTCGGTGCAGTTTTAGGCTTTGTGCCACAAATGCTTGTCTTGTTTATTATGCTTGCCTTCCTAGAGTCTTGTGGCTATATGGCACGTATCGCCTTTGTACTTGACAGAATTTTCCGTAAATTCGGTCTGTCAGGCAAATCATTTATTCCAATGCTGATCGGTACTGGTTGTGGGGTTCCAGGAATTATGGCATCAAGAACTATTGAAAATCAGCGTGACAGAAGAATGACAATTATGACTACTACTTTTATCCCTTGTGGCGCTAAACTTCCGATTATCGCTTTGGTTGCTTCGGCATTGTTTAACGGAGCATGGTGGGTTGCCCCGAGCGCTTACTTCATCGGTATAGCTGCAATTATCATTTCCGGTATTATGCTCAAGAAAACCAAGATGTTTGCCGGTGACCCAGCTCCGTTTGTTATGGAACTTCCGGCATATCACTGGCCGACTGTCGGTAATGTATTACGCTCAATGTGGGAACGTGCCTGGTCGTTTATTAAAAAAGCCGGAACAATTATTCTGCTTTCTTCAATCGTGATTTGGGCCGGTTCTTGCTTCGGCATGGTTGATGGCGGATTTGCTTTCAGCACTGAAATGGAACTTGAAAACAGTGTTCTAGGTATGCTGGGCAATGCACTTTGCTGGGTTTTCGCTCCACTTGGTTTTGGCAATATCAAGGCAACAGTAGCGACTATTATGGGACTTGTTGCCAAAGAAGAGGTTGTTGGAGTCTTCGGTGTACTTGATTTTGAAGGAATGTCACAGCTTGCTGCTTATTCTTTCCTGGTATTCAACCTGTTATGTGCACCTTGCTTTGCGGCAATCGGTGCTATCAAGCGTGAAATGAACAGCGCAAAATGGACTTGGTTCGCAATCGGTTATCAGTGTGTATTTGCTTATGCGGTTTCATTGATGATTTACCAGTTCGGTTGTGCAATTGCTAATGAAATACATGTTTGGGGTTTATTAGCTGGTGTTATTGTGTTAGCATTTATGGTATATATGCTGTTCATCAAGAAATATTCTGAAGCTACAAAGCTTACAGAAAGTGTCAAGGTAACAAAATAAAGTCGTTTAGACAGGAGGTTAGATTATGCTGATTTGGTTAAAAGAAAATTTGGCAACAATAATTATCTGCGCAATCTTGATTGTAATTGTTGTTTCAATTATAAGAAATTTAATTAACAATAAGAAAAAAGGCATATCTAGTTGCGGGTGCGGTTGCTCAAATTGTCCAATGAGTGATTGCTGTCATTCAGGAAAAAATTAGTAAAAAAAGGGATCTTCAATAATGATAGGAAGACCCTTTTTTAATTAGGTTTAGATAAATCGGTTAAAGCTTCTTTCAAATTTAATAAGTCTTTTTCGCTGAGGTATTGCTGGTAGCTATTTCCGGCATAATTAGGTTTTAGGGCTTGATAATTTTTGTGGTTTGCCAAAGATATCAGTTTTTTGTCCACCAACCACTGAATAATAAATGATAGTTCCTCGGCATCAAAATCGCTCAGTCTAGCAAATAGAGGCTGACTGGTTAATTTGTAGGTAAGAACTGATTTGCTGTGGCTACCTAATAGGACATCACATAACACTTCTTTAATATAGAAATGCTTTTCGCTAATATCATTTAATGCTTGTAAAATAATGTGAATAATGTCATTTAAGTCCATTTCATTATACATTACAGGATTGAAATCAGCTTTTGAAACGAAAACTCTTTTGGTAGTGCTGCTTTGTGAAAAAGTTTGCCACTGTTCTTTATCTTTAAGGTTTACTGCCAATGGAATAATATTATTACAACCGGTATTATCTTTTTTATAATTTGTACACCCTAATAACAAGTTTTTACCAGGCTTGATAATTAAATAGCCATCTTTGCATTTGTCACATTTTTGAATAGAAACATCACCGGCACTTAAATCGTTACTCATAAAACTACAGAGCTCCGGTTCGTTAGTACATAAATATAGTTTGAGACCATAAGAATTTTTATAACGATACTGAAGCGGATAACCGCAAACTGGACAGGTATTTCTATTTTGTGATTTATTCAATTGAGAATTAATTGGGCCAATGACCGTTACATTGTCCTTATAATCGTTCATTATCTCTATCAAAAACTCTGATGGGTTGTTTTGAGGAGCAACCATATAAACCCGGTTTTTAGTTCTTGTCATTGAAACATAAAACAATCTTCTTTCTTCCGCGTAATCAATAGAACGATCAGCCTTGATAACAAAAGATAAAATCGGATCATCTTCTATTTTTGAAGGGAAACCATAAGTTTCATTACGGCAGTTGATTAAAATGACATCATCAAAACCTAGCCCTTTGCTAGTGTGAACTGTTAGAAATCTAATTTTTAAAAAGGGGTATTTATTGGATGTGATTTTGCTTGTTTTGCTATCGTATTCAAATAGTCCGGTTCTTTCCAATTGATAGCCATCAAAACCATAGCGTCCAAGAACCAAAACAGAAGAGTTTAGCTCTTTTCCTTGATTTTTACGATTTTCAACAATATGATCTAATGCTTCTTCAACGCAACGGCTAACTGAATAATTAACTCCGCTTCGATAATCTCCTTTTTGGTATTTCTTTGAGTTGTCATAAGTATAGATAATCACCGGATTATCAATTCTTTTTGGAGAAATTAATTCTTTTGGAATTTGCTGTTTGTTCTTTTGAACGAAATTACCGGCAATATCAATTATTTCTTGAGAATTTCGATAAGTATTGACGATTTTGTAAAGCTTACCGTCACCTAAAGTTTCTTTAAATTTTGTGAATAATGAAATGTCCGAGCCGCTGAAAGCATATATTGATTGGAAGTCATCACCTACGGCTATAAATTTACTGTCCGTAACTTCAAATAAAGCTTTGACTAGATTAAACCTTTGTTTAGAAATATCTTGATATTCATCGACAATGATGTAATTGAAGTCTAATTTTGTTTTCATTTCCTTGACTTCGTTAAGTATTTTAGCTGACTGGTTAATTAAATCTTCAAAATCAACAGCATTATTCTGCTTTAAATAATTTTGATAATGAAGATAACACTGTTGGCAAATATTCAAGAATAATTTGCTTCTAACATTCGTGGTACTATGATACATCCGATCAAACTCTTCAGATTCATATCCGTTGACTTTAAAATTGCTGATAAACCGGCACAGTAAACTAATTATTTTTTTCGTATAACGGTTTTCTTGATCAGACATTAATTTATTCATTACTTCTTGATTGCTTCGAGGATTAAGTTGAAAACCGTTTGATATTAACTGTTCTTTCAAATGAACGAGTAACTCTTTGTTATCATTATAGTTGGAAAAAGTATAAATCAGTTTCGTGCCGTGTTCCTTATGAAGCTTGATTTTGTCGCTGATAGCCTTTTTATATTGCTGGAGTTGTTTTGAAGTATATAAGGAATTCTTTCCGTTTTGATCAATGCCAAAATGCTCAATATAAGCAATGTTGTTTTGTTGAGTAATAATAAAATCCGGAGTATAAGGCTTTTTGGCATAAAGGATATTATAAGGGTAGATTGGCTCATACTTGTAGTCAATGTTATTCATATATAAGAAATTTGCTATCTCGACTTCCTGCTGCGAGCGCAACACTTCATTTTGGATAGTGATTGATTTTCTGGTCTTTGAATCGATTATATCCTGTTTGAATTCATTAAAATCACTTTTTAGAGTGGAAAAATTGGATTTTGAAAGTTTATTGAGTAAACTTGCTAAATCTTCTTCCCTTCCGTTAGTATCGAAGTAAGATGAAAAAAACAAAACTAAATTATTGACCAGTTTTTCATCAGTTAGGATGGAAGACTTGAAGTAGTCTTGGAGGATGAAATAAAGTTTACTGTTATCAACAATCTGCATTTTTTCATCAGTTTGTTTATGGATAATGGCATTCCCTGTTGAATGAAAGGTTGCTATAGGGCAATCAATTTTTAAACGGCGATTAATTCTTTCTTTTAATTCATCAACAGCTTTATTGGTAAAGGAAATAACTAAAATTGTCGAAGGGTCAACATGTTTTTTATCGACTAAATATTTTACTTTAGCACTAATAGTGGTGGTTTTTCCGGCGCCTGCTCCGGCAACAATTAAACTGTAATCATCATCAGATATGACAATTTTTCTCTGATTGTCATCCAGTTTGATAGCCGGGTCAACATCATAAAGAATATTATCGAGATAGTTTTTCTCTTCGATTAGTTTTTGCTGAATGTATTTCTCGTTGCATTCATCGATAATGTTATCAATGTTTTTGTAGTCATCAATAACGGATTTTACCGTTTTCAAAGACATGTTATTCTTTTTGCAGTAATCTGATAATAAGTTTGAGCTATTGATTATGGCTAAATTATCGATTAATTCTTTATAGTTGGATAAGCTATTTTTGATTTGTTTACTTGACAGGTAATTGTTGCATGTTTTTACCTCACTTAAAAGTTCAGACAATTGAAGTATCTGATTTCGATTAGTGTCAGTAGTGTTACTTTTTTCACCTTTAAAGAAATTGGAAACAAAGCTCATTGGTTACCCCTTTTTATTACCATAATTGTTTCACAAAAGTATCAATTTGACAAGATTTTGCTTGAGCAAGCATGCCTTTCTTGCCAATCTTGGCTTATTCAGTTATTTTATAGGAGTAGATTGAGAGGTAACAAATGAACTTCGGTGAAGAAATAAAAAAGATTAGGGAGGCCAATGGGCTGACTCAACAACAGTTTGCGGACAAACTAAATGTAACAAGGCAGGCAATATCCAACTGGGAAAACAACAAGAATTTACCGGATATTGAAATGCTGATAAGCATAGCAGACAAATTTGATTTGTCTTTGGATCAATTATTAATGAAAGATGGAGATGATAACATGAAAACAAAAATCATTAAAGACGGAAGTGAAACATTGAGAGCTAAATATAATATGGTGACAACCTTAATCGGTTCATTTCTGTTAGTGATGGGAGCGTTTTGTTTCTTTGTGAAAGCCGCTTCGGTAGAGTATATTGATGAACAGGGATTTTTGCATGAGAATTTCTTTTTAATCCCGATTGGCTATTTATTGCTTTTATCAGGAATAATTGTGTTGTTGATACAATTATTTAAGAATATTAGAAAAAAATAGTAAATTTTTAGTTATTTAGAAAAGAAAAGTAATACTTTCGCTTCGCTTTGTGATATTATTATTTCGTGTCAATATCTTTTTTGCGTGGGTTTACGCAAATAGTAAAAGAAATGGGGGCGAAACTATGAGAAAATTCCTAAAATGTTTGTTGGCTGTTTTAATGATAGTATCAATTTCACAAGTAAAAACAACCTCAGCAGAAACAACATCGCAACAAATTGTTGAAGAGGGAGGATATCTTGACAATTATAACAATGACGGTGTTTCAATTGGAAAAGTAATTGAAAAAACCGAATTGGAAAATGTCTTTGATATTACTTTGACTGTTAAAACACCAAAGAGTGCAATTGAATTATCTGATGATCCGGATGTTGCGATTGTCATTATTCTTGATATCTCAAATACAATGACTGAACCGGTCAATGATACGCAGGATAAATACGACATTTCTTTAGAAGCAATAGAAGGATTTGTTGACAATTTTGCGCAATATAATAAGGGCTTTAGTTTGTTGGGAGCAGTAGCTTTTAATACTAACTCTTATGAAATTTGTGGGCTACAGAAAGTTGATGAAGATACTAAGAGTTCATTCTTAAATCAATTTGAAACGAATACTAGATCAATATTGTATGCTGATGACTATGACTCATCTAATACAAGATTCACAAATATGGAAGCTGGATTGTTAAGGGCAAAACAAATGCTTGATGCGGTAGATAATGAAAACAAATACATTATCTTCATCACTGATGGTCTTCCAACTACTTACTTGCAAGATTATGACACATTTACCGGCTATACTCCAAAGAGTTCAAGCGGTACAGTTGGTAATGATGGTGTATTCTATGATTGCATCAATAACAATTATACGGCTTATGGAACAAATTACAGTGATAAGGCAGCAATGAAAGCACAAGATGTTGCTGAACAAATCAAGGACGAAGGAATTGAAGTATTCTCAATCGGTATGGGCGTTCAGACTTTCTCGGCTTTCCATCCGGAAGGAACAATCTATTTAGCAAGTTCAGACTTTATTATGGACCAGATTGCCAGAGGTGGAGCTAAGACAGTTGTATATCATGATGGTTCTTCATATACTTGGAATACACATGTATCGACAATTGACAACAATATTAATTCATCTTATGAAAACTGGGATGGTGAGATTGCTATCGGAAACGTTAAAACCAATCCTGATGCATTTGCTGATTGGTTAGAAAGCGGAATTGGTTCAGATCATTATTATTCAACTGAAACATTGAATGATTTGAACGATGCATTTGTTGATATTTTTACAACTTTAAAGAACCAGCAGGAAGAAAGATTAAATGAATTATGGGTAACTTGTGATCCGATTCCTACTTCCAGCAATGGAGTTGATTACGTTGAATTTGTTGGACTGTTTGATCAGAGCGGTGCATTAAGCGACTCTATTACGGGAACCTATGCTTTAAACGGTGAAAATACTGCTTCATTTGACAGAACATCAAAAGAAATTACTTGGAAGATTCGTTGTTCAGGATATCAGGTTGTTACCGAAAACTCTCAAGACTATTACTTATTTACTTTGAAGTATCGTGTTAGACTGGATAATGAATTGATGGACTTCTCAGAAGAATATACTTATTATACTAACGGCGATGCAACTTTGCATTATAAAACTGTTGATCTCATTCAAACAGAAAGCGGAGTAAAACAAGTTATTTCCGCTATGAAAGAATTGGATTTCCCTAAACCGGCTGTTGAAGGCTACTATGTTGATATCACTTTCTATAAGGTATCAAGCACTGATAGTTCAGCATTAGAGGGAGCTACATTTGTGCTTTCACATGATTCTGAACATTGCGGTGCCTGCTATGGCGATTACGAAAAATCGGTTGAGATTGATGATATGGTAGCTGTATCTGATGAAACCGGTCTGGTTAAATTCGAGAATGTTGCTTCAGGTCATAAGTATACCTTAACCGAAACAATTGCACCTGAAGGATACAAGGTAACAACGGATAGCTTCGCTGTGACTGTTGATTATGACAGTATTACTGTTGAAGTAACTCATTCAAATGGAGAAAAGGAAACATTTACCGCTGAAGAATTTGCTCAATACACAGTTGTAGATGAAAAGATTCAATCAAATGAAAATACTGATCCAACCAATCCTGGCGAAAAAGATCCGACAAATCCTGGTGGAGATGATGGTGTTTTCGATCCAATCAATCAAGACAATGACTTGGCAGATACCGGTGATTTCGGATTAATCGGATTTGTTACAATAGTATCAGTTATCAGTTTAGTTTGGTCGTTTGTCATTTATAAAAGTAAAAGACAGATCAACTAAAATGAGCTAACCTGGTTGATAGGTGGCTGAAAAAAAGACAATCCTCTGTATGACTAAAATCATTCAGAGGATTTTATTTTGCTTAAAGCATAATGACATAATTAGGGAAGTTCAATTTACAGGAATTTGCTGCCCCATAAAGCCATTTCATAAAATATTCGGTACATTTCCTTCCCACTGTCGGATAAGGAATATTCAACATGAGGTGGAATTTCGTTGAATTGTTCACGGATAACAATCCCGTTTTGTTCCAGTTCTTTTAAAGTGTTTGTCAGCATAGTGTTGGTGATCCCGTCAATTTGCTTTTTCAAGTTTCCAAAGCGGATTTTATCGACTTTTGTCAGCTCAAAAATAACGCGGATGTGCCACTTGCCCGAAAAAATATTTAACAGTTTTTTCACAGGGCAATCAGAGTTAAGGTCAGTTTGGTTAACCAGTTGCTTATATTCATCATAAGATATTTTCATTGTAATCCTCCGGTATGTTTATTCATACTTAGTACGATTTTTCTGCGTACTTGAATTAGTATTTGGACAAAGTATAATAAAAATACTATTGGCAGTCAAGTGGGTCCAATGTGAATTAATGATGGAGGTTTTCAATATGATGAATGAAACATTAAAAGTTTTAGCCCAGCGTTATTCTTGTAACGCTTTTACTGATGAACCGGTTAAACCGGAGCTGATTGATGCGATTGCTGAAGCTGCTTTACATTCTCCCAGCGGAACCAATGCTCAACCTTGGCGAATTGTTGTTGTAACCGATAAACAACTTATTCAGCAGATGGAAGATGAGACAGTTACAATGATGGGGCAAACACCTGATTATTTAAGCTTTTATGAGATGGTAAATGCAACCAAAATGAAGCTGTTTTACAATGCTGGGTGTATGATAGTATTACCTTATGACAGTAAAAACCCTTATGCCAAGTTTGACTGTGGGATTGCTGCTCAGTCAATTGCCATAGCAGCCCAATCTTTGGCTGTTTCCAGCCATATTATTGCGATTAACCAGCTGGCTTTCACCGGGACAAAAGCAGCATATTTTAAACAGAAACTTCAATTTCCTGACGATTACCTCTTTGGGCTTGCGGTACTGCTTGGTTATAGTGCCAAAGAAAAACAACCGCATCAAATTGATCGAAAAAAACTGATTTATGTAAAGTAATCAATTAAAAACACTACAGTAGGTAGTGTTTTTATAATAATGATTTTGCTTTTTCCATGATGGTTTCATTATCCAAACCGTAAATCGGAAACAGTGATTGACGATTTCCGGTTTGTCCAAAACAGTCTTTAACCGCAACATAATCATATTTAATGTTACCGACTTTGCCAAAAAGACTGGCAGTGCAGCTTTCCGAAAAACCGCCAAATATATTGTGCTCCTCGACTGTCAGCAGGTTATTTGTTTGCTTAACATATTTTAATAATGTTTCGCCATCAAAAGGTTTAATTGTATGATAATTCAAGACAGTACATTCAATTCCCTGTTGGCTTAGCTGTTTGGCAACATCCATAACAAATGTAGTCATTATACCGGTGGAAGCGATCGTTAAATCTTTGCCTTCTCTTAAAACTTGGGCTTTGCCGATTTGAATATCATCATCAGGACTTGTAACGTTTTTCACCGGTTCTCTTGAAGTACGCATATAGCAATATCCGTTATATTCATACATTTTCTGTACCATTAGACGAGTCTGATTATAATCGCAAGGATTTAAAACGACCATATCAGGGATTACTTTCATCCAGGCAATATCTTCAATACACATATGCGAACCGCCATCTGCTGCCGGAGTAATCCCGCAATGTGAGCCAACCAGTTTAACATTAGCATGGTTGTATCCAACCGCATTTCTGACAATTTCACAGGCTCTACCGGCGGTAAACATCGCAAAGCTGGTTACGAAAGGGACATAGCCGACGCTGGCAAGTCCTGCGGCCATTCCGACTTCGTTTTGTTCGGCAATGCCGGCTTCAATATATCTGTCAGGATAGGCGTTTCTGAAAGCACTGGTTCCGGTAGCTCCGCCTAAATCACCTTCAAGTACAATTACATCTTGGTACTTTGCACCGATATCCAATAAACCCTGGCCATAGCCGGCACGGGTTGCTAATAATTTTACTTCTTCCATACTTATGCCTCCTCGATTTCCTTTAATGCAATTTCCAATTGTTCTTTGTTTGGAGCTTTGCCATGGAAAGCACAGTTGCCTTCCATAAATGAAACGCCTTTGCCTTTTACGGTGTGGGCTAAGATTACATGAGGTTTATCATCCTGATGATTTTTGAAGGCATTAACCAACTCTTGAAAATTGTGACCGTCAATTTCGTCAACTACAAAACCGATGGCTTGATAACGCAACTTCAAATCCCCCAAATCCATTATTTCTTTGGTTGTGCCGTCGAGTTGAACTGCATTAACATCAACAATGTAAGTTAAATTGTCAAGTTTGTAGTGAACTGCCGCACTGGCAGCTTCCCATACAATGCCTTCATCGGATTCACCATCACCGATAATAACATAGACTTTCTGGTCGCTGTTTTTCATTTTGTAGCCAAGTGCCATACCGGTTGCGGCTGATACTCCCTGACCTAAAGAGCCGGGATTAAAGTCGGTAAAAGGAGTCTTGCCTTTGACAGGGTGACCTTGAAGCCGGCTGCCTTGTTTTCTGAATGTCGCCATTTCTTCTCTTGATAAGATACCTTTTTCAATCATATAAGCATATTGAGCCGGAACTGCGTGGCCTTTTGAGAAGACAAAACGATCTCTGTTTGGATCATCTATGCCGGATAATAATCTCATTTCGTGTTCAAATAAAACGATTAATATTTCAACGCATGATAAAGATCCGCCCGGGTGACCTGAGTTAGCTAAATAACACATTTGCAGTATATCTTTTCGCATTTCTTTAGCAAGAGATTTCCATTGACTGAAATTGTTGTCCATAATATTTTCCCCCTAAGCTAAATAATTAATAGCTTTACCTGATTGCATTATAAACTGATATATAGCAGAATAAAAGCACAAAAGATTGCATGAACTTAGTGCTAGTGTTGTTGACAATTCTTTGATAAAAAAATATCATTAATATAGATAATAACCTGTAGATGAGGTGATAATGGGATGATTAATGATATTCTGATGTCCAAAAACGGTTTGGCGACTAAAACGATTGCGAAAGAGTTTATCAAAATAAATTTAGGGGACAGAGTTCCCACGGTTTCGGAATTTTGTGAGTTGTTTTCTTTTCCGAGAGGAACAGTACAGAAAGCAATAAAAACATTACAGGAATGTGAGGCAATCCGACTGGAATCAAAGGGTCATCTTGGCTCATATCTAATCAGAAAAAATATGAAAATCTTGCTGGAAGTAAGTGATATCAACAATATTGTCGGCAGTATGCCTTTGCCATATTCAAAAAGATATGAAGGACTGGCGACCGGATTAATTGTGGCTCTGGAAAATGCCTATAACATTCCGGTCAGTTTGGCATTTATGCGTGGGGCGGAAGCCAGAATAAGCATGGTAGTGTGTCAAAGGTATGATTTTGCGGTTGTTTCCGCTTTGGCTGCCGATCATTTCATTCGTAAATATGGTGAAATCGATGTTATTTTATCGCTCGGTCAAAACTCTTATGTCAGCAATCATGTAATCATGTTTCACGATAAAAATGCGACAGAAATAACGGACGGTATGAAAGTGGGCATCGACCAGCAATCGTTGGATCAGAAAACAATGACAATGCGGATTTGCAAGGGCAAAAAAATATCCTATGTCCAATTGGAATATACTCAGATTATTACGAAAATTTTAAATGGTGAAATCGATGCGGCAGTGATGAATGTCGATGAAGTTAAAGACAAAAATATCGATATTAACTATGTTACTTTAGATTGTTATGACAAACTTGACACTGAGGCTGTGCTGGTTGGTTTGAAAAAAAGAAAAGAATTATTTGTTCTGTTAAGAGAAATAATTGATGTAAATACAGTCAAAAATATTCAGAATTTGGTAATGGATGGCAAGATTACCCCAAGTTATTAAAAAAACGGGAATAAATTTTAATTATTTCATGAAAATACATTATTTAGTATATTGACACCCTCTATATAGTAGGGTAAACTAAAAATGCGAAATGGTTTAATATTTCTTGAAAGGGAAGGAGGATAATGCCATATGAAAATCGTGGTTGGAGGACAGATGGACAAGCAATCAATTGCTCGTATGATTGAATCAATTGTCGGCGATAAAGCGACTGTTGAGATTAAGAGTGATATTGAAGCAACTTTAGCTGTTCAGATGGGCCAAGCTGATTATTATGTCGGGGCTTGTTCAACAGGAGCCGGAGGGGCTCTGGGAATTGCGACCGGGTTATTGGGTCCTGCTAAGTGTGTATCAATTTCTACACCTGCAAAAACAATGACTCAGGAAGAAATCAAAGAAGAAGTAGCGAAAGGAAAAGTTGCTTTCGGCTTTGTTAATTATGATGCTGAAAAGGTTGTTCCGATGTTACTTGATGCTCTACTAAACAAGTAAAGAAATTAAACAATAAAAAGGAGAATAAATATTATGGTTTATGAAGTTAATTTTGTGACAGTAATTGTAATGGCTCTTGTTGGTGCTGTTGCTTCATACTTGTCAAATCAAAACGTTGCTGTATTTAACGATGGTACTCGTCCAATGTATGGTCCATATATCAATGGTCAGACAGACAGAAAGACATTGTTTGCGACAAGTTTTGCTTTATCATTTGGTTTGGTTATCGGATTTGGTTTACCAACATCAATTGCCGGCGGTATTATTATTGTTCACACAATCTTACTTGCTTGTGACATTATCGGTGTTGCTTTCAAGGATGACAAAAAAGGAATGGTTCTTGCTACTGCATGCGGCGCTTTATTTGGCGTTGTATTGATGTTCGGTATGCAGGCAATCATCAATTTATTCGCATTAATGCCGGTAGATTTCTTAGGTCACTTAGATAAAGTCGGCGGACTTGTAATTACATTATTCGTTGTATTCCCTGCTTTAGCAGTTGCTTATCAGGGCGGATTTGTTCCTGGTGCTATCGTATTAGGTTTAACAATGCTTGTTAAACAGGTAGTTTCTTTATATGGTAAATTCACAGTTAATGAAGTAACAGTTTCATTAAACTCTGATGGTATGGCATTATTGTTCGGTATTGTCGCAATGGTAGTTTATGCTGCTGTCTGGGGCAAGAAGAATACCGGAAGTGCAACAGATGTATTCAAGGTATTTGAAAAGAACATTGACAGAATCAAGAAGAATGTTGTTATGTTAGCAATCTCTGGTGGTTTAGTAGCTGCTGCAACAGCATTATGCTTAATTGCTGAAGGTCCTGCTTCATTAACATTAACAGCACAGGGTAACTATACTGAAGCTGCTATCGTTGCTTTAGGCAGATGTTTAGGCTTTATCCCATTAGTAATGACTACCGCAATTATTTCCGGAGTATATTCACCTTGCGGAACAAAAGCTGTGCATATTCCTGCTATCTTATTGATTAACATGGGATTAATGGGAGCCGTTGGAAGCTTCTTCATCGGTGCCTTAATCATGGTTGTTGAAGTATTGTTACTGGGCTTCATTGCTAAAGGAATGGATAAATTCCCTGGAATGAAGGATTTGGGTGATAACACTCGTACTGCTATGAGCAAGATTTTGGATATTGCCTTATTAGTCGGCGGTATGATGGCTGCTAATGCTATCGCTCCAACTTTAGGTTATGTTTGGGTTATCGGCTTACACTTCCTTAACCAGACAGCTAAAAAACCTATTCCGGCAATGGCTATCGGTCCGGTAGGTGCTATTTCATTAGGTATTTTAGTTAACTTATTACATTTAATTGGATTATTCCCAATTTCATAGTAAAAAATAATAATGGGACAATTAAGATGTTGTCCCATTTTTTTAAATAGTTGAGGGAGAAAAAGATGGATACAATACAGTTTAGATTGGATATTTTAAATAAATCGGGAATTATTAATGATCAGGAAAAAGAAGTGCTGGAAAAATGGCTTGAAATAATTAATGATTTTTCCCAAAACTTTAATCAGGAAAAAATTGAACGAATGATAACTCATTGTGCAATGATGATGAAAAGAAAAAGAGATAATCAAGATATCGGAACTTTACCTGATGAAGTGTATCAATCTATTAAAGAGCATGAAAATTATCACGATTGCGTTCAACTATTTAACAAAATGAACGAATTATACCAAGTAAACTCTCAGGAAGAGAAGTATTTGATTCTTCATTTATGCAGTTTATTTGAGAGGGAGTAGCTATGAAATTAGATAATATAACATATTCTCACGAACATATGGTCATTGATTTGACAAAGGGCAAAAATGATCCGGATTGTTATTTGAATTTATATCAGATGGCAATAGACGAATTGAAAGAAATAAGAAGTAAGGGCGTAAGTAGAATTGTTGATTGTTCCAATCATGGAATTGGAGTTGATTGGGAAGTAAACCGTTTAATTGAACAGGAAACGGGGATAAAAATTATCAACTCAACCGGTTGTTATAAGGACCCGTTTTTACCATCATGGTTTCAAGATAAGACAATCGAACAATTGGCTGATCTCTTTTTAGCTGATTTAAACAGTAAGGCAGAGGTTATCGGGGAAATCGGTACCAGCAATAATGTGATGACTGAAAATGAAAAGAAACTGTTTGAAGCCAGTGCTTTAGCTTATCATAAAGCAGCTAAAAAACCGGTAATCATTACTCATACTACTTTAGGCACTTGCGCTTTACAACAAGTTGAATTTTTTAAAGCTCATAATGTTGACTTACGCAAGGTTATCATCAGTCACACTGCCTTAGCAAATGATCTCGGGCTGATCTTACAATTACTAAAGCAAGGAGTTAATATCGCCTTTGACACGATAGGAAAAAAGAAATATCTGCCGGATCAAACCAGAGCCATCTTTATCAAGGAAGCAATTGATAACGGTTATCGGGATCAGTTATTGATGTCGATGGATTTGACTAGACAATCGCATTTAAAGAAAAACGGCGGTGTCGGTTTGTCGTATCTAATTGACAGTTTTATTCCGGAATTGCTGAATTTGTCAGTTAAAGAGAGTGATATTGAAACAATTACCTGTTGTAATTTTGAAAGGATTTTGAATATATGAAAGCCTACCCATTAGAAAGTATTTCTTTAGAAAAAGCCATGCAGTTTCAGTTTAAAATGATAGACTGCATTACCACGGAATTTACCGGAAGCGAATTTTTAACTCGTGGTGATTTAGGAGTGGTTGCGGGTTTGAATAAACCTAAAACAACTTTAAAAGCTGAAAAAGTAGTGGCAAAGTTTTTTGACAGTGAAAAAGCTATCTTTGTTAGAGGGACAGGCACCTCAGCAATTAGATATGCCTTATATTCAGTATGCAAAAGCAATGAAACATTGTTGGTTCATACTTCTCCGATATATTCAACAACCAAGACTTCCATAGAGATGCTGGGGATTAAAACAGTAGCTGCTGATTTTAATGATTTAGAGGATATTGAAAGAGTGCTGAAACAGCATCCGGAAATAAAAGCGGCTTTAGTTCAGGTTACTAGGCAGTCTGTAAGTGACAGTTATGATTTACAGCAGGTTATCGCCAAGATTAAGTCGGTAAAAAATATTCCGGTTGTAACAGACGACAATTATGCCGTAATGAAGATTGAAAAGATCGGTTGTCAATGCGGTGCAGATTTATCCTGCTTTTCCTGCTTTAAACTGCAAGGTCCGGAAGGAATCGGTTGTGTAGTCGGAAAGAGTGAATATATCGACTTCTTGATTAAAGAGCATTATTCCGGCGGAAGCCAAACTCAAGGCTGGGAAGCAATGGAAGTATTAAGAGGTTTGGTTTACTCTCCTGTTATGCTGGCTATTCAGGCTCAGACCAATGACGAATGTGTAAAAAGATTAAACGATGGGGAAATAGAGGAGGTTAAAGAAGCATTTTTAGCCAACGCTCAATCAAAAGTCTTGTTAGTAGAATTCAACCAGCCAATTGCTAAACAAGTAATAATTGAAGCTGAAAAACTGGGCGGTTTGCCAAATCCGGTTGGAGCTGAGTCAAAATATGAAATTCCACCGATGTTTTACCGTGTTTCCGGTACATTTAGAGCAAGTGATCCGACAATCGATGACAGAATGATTAGAATTAATCCTAACAGATCAGGTGCTGATACAATTATCAGAATCTTAAAAGAAAGCATTAAGAGGGCAAAACAATGTTTATAGATCAAACGCTAAAATTAAACCGTAATTTGATAGCTGCTTGCTTTTCTCTGCACCAGAATGGCTTAATTTTACCTGACAGCTATGTAGTTGATGTCGATCGTTTTCTTGCCAATAGCAAGATGATATTAGATAAGGCCGGTGAGAATAATCTAGCTTGTTACTTTATGCTCAAGCAGATCGGTCGAAATCCTTATTTGGCAGCAAAATTGATTGAAATGGGTTATAAGGGAGCGGTAGTTGTTGATTTTAAAGAGGCTCTGGTGATGATGAAACATCATATCCATATCAGTAATGTCGGTCATTTGGTTCAAATCCCTAAAGCTCTATTACAGAAGCTGGTTGACTACGGCTGTGATTACTATACAGTTTTTTCCTATCAGAAAATTCTTGACTTAAATCAGTGTGCTAAAAAGAGCAATAAAAAGATTAAATTGATGTTAAGAGTAACTGATGACAGTGATATAGTATACAGCGGTCAAACTGCCGGATTTTATTTACATCAACTGGAAGAACTGGTAAATCAGGTTAAAAAATTAGAATATGTTGAGATAAAAGGGGTTACTTCTTTTCCGTGTTTTCTTTATGATGAAACACTCGGAAAAATTGCTCCGACAAATAATTTAAACACCGTTTTAAAAGCAAAAGAATTGCTGGAAGCACTGGGGGAGAAAATCGATAATGTCAATGCCCCTTCAACTTCTTCAGTCGCAACGATTGAAGCAATGCAAAACTATCCGATTAACAGTATTGAACCGGGACACGGTTTATCCGGCACAACCCCGCTTCATGCCAGCAAGAAGTGTCAGGAGGTACCTGCTGTGGCATATGTCAGTGAAGTGTCTCACAATTATGATGGTTTAGCTTACTGTTATGGCGGAGGGCATTACCGCAGAAGTCATGTTAAAAACGCTTTAGTCGGCAAGTCAATCGATGATTTTAAAAAAGTCACAGTCATTGCTCCTAACGATGATAGTATCGATTATCATTTTGGACTAAGCGAAAAATGTCAGGAAAATGATACGGTTATAATGGCATTTAGATATCAGATTTTTGTGACAAGAAGTAATGTTGTGCTGTTAAGCGGGTTAAGTGGCAACAATCCTAAAAAAGAAGGAATTTATAACAGTTTAGGAGATGAGATAAAAGATGAGTAAAAGATTTATTATCATTGTCTTAGATGGTTTTGGCATCGGAGCAATGAGTGATGCTGCTCAAGTCAGAGCCGGTGATGAAAAAGCCAACACATTAAGAAGCATATTAAATGATTGCCCTGATTTAAAGTTACCTACTTTGGAAAAGCTGGGCTTAATGAATGCCTATGGTCAGGAGAGTCTGAATATGAAGTTTGCTGAAAAGGCAAATTACGGCAAGAGCGAACTGGCTCATTTTGGCGCAGATACATTTATGGGGCATCAGGAGATTATGGGGACTTTCCCTAAAAAGCCTGAAGTGCATCCTTTCCAGCAAAAAGCTCAGGCAGTATATGAACATTTGAAGGAAAACGGTCACAAAGTGGAGTACAAACAAGAACAAGGTTTAAGATATGTTGTTTGTGATGATTATGTGACTATTGCTGATAATCTGGAAGCTGATTTAGGTATGTGTTACAATGTCACCGCTCCGTTAGACTACATTAGTTTTGAAAAAGAACTGGAAATCGGTAGACTGACCAGAGAAGTTGTTACGGTTGGTAGAGTTATTGTATTTGGCGGTACCGGCAATAATATGCAGGATTTATATAATGCTCAGGAAATAAGAAACGGTAAGTATATCGGAATTGCCAGCGCAAAATCCAAATCTTATGAGCATGGCTATCAATGTCGTCATCTTGGCTATGGGGTTGATAAAAACGTTCAGGTGCCTACTATCCTGACTCGAAACGGTATAGCTTGTACTTTGATCGGTAAAGTAGCCGATATTGTCTCAAACGATGGGGGAACAAGTATTTCCTGTGTTGATACTGATGAGTGTATGCAGCTGACACTAGATGCGATTAAAGCAATGGACAGGGGTTTTATTTGCACGAATATTCAAGAAACCGATTTGGCAGGTCATTCACAAGACAGCCAGGTGTATCGTCAAATCCTTGAAAAAGCCGATAGAGGAATTGAAAGAATTTTACCTTTATTGACCGAGGATGATATTTTGATTATTCAGGCTGATCACGGTAATGATCCTGATATCGGCAGCAGCAGACATACAAGAGAATGTGTGCCTTTGTTAATCTACAAAAAAGGGTTGAGTAATGTCAGAGTCGGCACAAGAAAAACCATGAGTGATAACGGAGCTACCTGTTGTGATTTCTTTAATGTGGAGAAATGTGAAAACGGGACATCTTATCTGGATTTGTTGCTGTAGTCAAGGATGTTTTAATTTGTTGTAAAATCAGGTTTGAACCAAAAAGTGTTAAGTGAGTTAGTTTAAAGATGAAAAGAACTAAGAGAGAAACTTTTCAATTACAGTGAGTTACCACTAATAATCATTAATGGTGGTCAATTGATAATAAATAATATTAAAAAATTGTATGGTTAGGGCTTTTGTGGAGTGAACAAAGCCTTTTTTCTTTAGGTCGAACTTAAATCATTAAATAATAACTTGTCCTAATTTAACTCCAAAAAGTAATTATCATTAACTACTTTTTGATAACTTTTTCAAAAAAAATAAAAGATAAAATGAAATCAAATTAAGGAGGAACTTTTAATGTTAGTTTCAATGAAAGAGATTTTGGAGAGAGCAAGTGCTGAAAATTATGCTGTTGCAGCTCCAAATGTATTTACAGAATTAGATGTTAGAGCATTTATTCAAGCAGCAGAAGAATTAAGAGCCCCTTTAATTCTTGATTTTGGTTTTAAGGCTGCTGACGATTTAATGATGTCCGGTCAAATGATTAGACAGTTATGTATTCAATCAAATGTTCCGATTGCATTGAATTTAGACCATGGCGGAGATTATTCTCAAATAATAGGAGCAATCAATGCAGGATTTACCTCAGTTATGGTTGACCGTTCATCTTTACCGTTTGAGGATAATGTAGCTCAAACAAAGTATGTAGTTGATATTGCCCATACTGTTGGTATTTCAGTTGAAGCTGAGTTAGGTCATGTTGGACAAGCACAACAATATGATGTTGATAGAAATGCTAAATTAACTTCACCTGAACAGGCAGTTGAGTTTATTGAAAAAACAGGAGTTGACTGTTTAGCAGTTGCTATCGGAACTGCTCATGGTGCTTATCCGAGAGGATTTACTCCGTATCTTGATTTTGATAGATTGGCTGAAATAAAGAAAGCAACTAACAATTTCCCTCTGGTACTTCACGGTTCTTCAGGAACGAAAGAAGAAGACCTAAAAAAAGTATGCTCAATGGGCATTAATAAAGTTAATATTTGCAACGATATTTTACAGCACATCGTGAAAGTATTGCATGAAACTGATTTAGAAGGTCAAAAAGCATATCAATTGTGGCCAACTGCTCAAAAAGCTGCAAAAGACTATTTAAAACACATGATAAAAGACGTATATGGCTCAGCCGGGAAGGCTTGGGTACCTGTCAATCATGGTATTCCTTATAAGGGAAAAGAAATGGCTGAATAAATAAACATACATAGAAATTTATGTCCTTATAAACTGCAAATTAAACATTTGCAGTTTATGCATAATAATACATAGAGAGGAAATACCCAAAATGTTAGTAAACATGATAGATATGCTGAAGAAAGCAAGGACGGGTAAATATGGTATTGCAGCTCCAAACATCTGCAATGAAATCACTGCTCGTGCGGCAATATTGGCAGCCGAGGAAAATGATGCGCCGATAATCATTGATTTAGTATTCAAAGCGAATCCGGATATCCCATTGCTTACAAAGATGGTTGTTGAGATGGCTGAAAAAGCGACAGTTCCTGTTGCACTGAATTTGGATTACTGTATTTCCTACGAAGAAACCATGCAAGCTTTGAAACTCGGTTTTACTTCTGTATCTTTAGATAGGACTGACAAACCGATAGATCAAAATATCAAGGAAACAATAGAAATAGTTGAAGTTGCTCATGCTTTAAATGCCAGCGTTGAGGGACAACTTGGCAGGGTAGTATCTGCAAAAGGTAACAATTATCTGGATAGGGGTTTATTAACCGAACCTGATTTGGTAAAAGAATATATTGAGAAAACCAATATTGATGCTTTAGCAATTTCAATTGGTAATGCCAGAGGCAAATATGATTCAGAAGTTAGAATTGATTTTGATAGGTTAGAGAGAATTAATAAAGAATCAAGCGTTCCCTTGTGTATTCATGGTGGTTCTTATACCGGAATTGATAATTTGAAAAAAATGATATATAACGGAGTTACAAAAATCAATTTGAGTACGGAACTGTATTCTTCCGGAAATGATGCTGTCTTAAATGGGAATAACTGCTTTCAAAAACCCTATGAACTGTTTGATGTATATTCTAATGGGTACAAGGATAAGTTAGTCGAGTATATGTCGGCATTTGGTCAAATCGGTAAAGCAAAGGAAACAATTAAATGATAAAAACACTGTTTTGCGATTTGGATTACACACTTTTGACTGATGATAAAGAATTACTTGTAGATAATATTCTAGCAATTAATGAACTTAGGAAGTCAGGCTGTGATTTTGTTATTTGTACCGGAAGGATGCCATTTCTAATTCAAAATATAGTCTCTATATTAAGGCTTGGAACTAAAGATTTGTGCATATGTGCCAACGGAGGGGTAATATGCGATGCAAAAGGAAGAAAGCTTGCATCTTACCCGATAGAAGCTGCTATGACTCAAAGACTTACTAAGTTGGCAAAAGAAGAACGACTTGGTTTATTTGCGTCATCACTTTCTGAAATAAAATGCATTAATAAAGAAGTGATTGAGTCAACGAAAGTAGAGGGCCATGTCGCTTTGCAGGAATTGAGCTATCAGGAAATAAACCGGTTTATTGAACAGGATATCTATAAGTTATCTTTAGTCAGCCCGGATTATGCTTATTTAATGAAATTGTGTGCCTCTTTTGAAAAGGAAGAGACAATATCAGCAGCTTTTTCTTCAAATTCTACCATTGAGATTGTTAATGGTAACAGAAGTAAAGCAAGAGCAGTAAAAGACATAATGAAGATGAAAAACATCAATGAAAATGAAATAGCAGTTATTGGCGACAATATGAATGACATTTCGATGTTTGAGTTGACAAATAATTGTTATTGTCCAAAGAACGCTACTGATGAGATAAAGAGTATGAGCAGCTATATTTCCATAAAGACAAATAATGAAGCAGCAGTAGCAGATATCGTGTGGAACATAATTCTAAAGAAAGGAGATTAACATGAAAGATTTTACCTTTTTCTCTCCCACAAAATTCTATTTTGGAAAAGGCGTTGAGAAAAATGTTGGAGTTTATTTGAAAGAATACGGAGCAAAGAAAGTAATGTTATTTCATTATGGAGCTCCATATGAACAGCAGCTTATCGATCAAACCGTAAATTTGTTAAATGAAAATGGGATGGAATGTATCGATTTTGCGGGAATAAAGCCAAATCCTCATTGGGAAGATGCCGAAAGAGGTGCGCAGATTTGTAAAGAAGAAGGTGTCGACTTCTTACTTGCTGTTGGCGGAGGCAGTGTTATTGATACAGCAAAATATGTTTCGATAGCAGCATGTTATCAAGGAGATACTTATAGTGATTTCTATTTAAGTAATAAGAAAATAGAGAAAACTTTACCGTTATCAGTAATAGCTACTATTGCAGGAACCGGAGCAGAAGCCTCAAATAGTTCAGTAATAACAAAAGGAGAATTAAAACGCAGTTGTAATCAAGATGTAATTAGACCAAAGATTGCGATTTTGAATCCTGAGTTAACATATACGGTACCTCCATTTCAGACTGCTTCTGGAGCAGTAGACATTATGGCTCATGTTCATGAAAGATACTTTACAAAAGACAGAGAAACATATTTAACTGATGGTTTATGTGAGGCAATCTTCAGAGCAGTAATTAAGTATTTGCCTATCGCACTTAAAGAACCAACAAATTATGAAGCAAGAGCAACATTATTGTGGGCAAGCATTATTGGTCATAATGAATCGGTTGGTGTCGGAAGAGATTTCTCTGAAAGATATGGTTTAGCCCATACAATTCAGAGTGAAATCGGAGGAAAATACAACTCAATTCATGGAGCTGGATGTGCATTGACCACTCTTGGAATGATGAAATATTGTTACAAATACGATATGGACCGATTTGAAAGATATTTTAACCAAGTTTGGGGAATTCCAATTGATCCTTTAGATAGAGAAGGAATGATTTTAAAAGGAATTCAAATGCAGGAAGACTTCTATGTAAGTTGCGGAATTCCAGTTCATTACGCTGATTATGGCGTTAAGGAAGAAGATATCGAAGAATTAATCAGCACTATTAGAAAAGGACCTGATGGAACAATTTCAGGACTACACCTAACTGATGATGATATGCGTGAAATATTTAAATTGATGAAATAAGGAGAAAAAATGAAATTATTACATATTATTGATATGGGTGCCCCTACCCAAGCAGATGATTTAATTAATGAAAAATACCAGAATAAATATTACAAAAAACTCAAAGAAGAATATGGACTAGATGTTGATTATGTAATTGATGATTGCTTAAAAATCGGTGATTCTGATTATTCTGCTGGTTGTTTAAAGGTTGAAAAGGAAGGACCTGAATGGTGTGTACACAATGCAGAGACTTTGGAAGCAGTGAAAGATGCCAAGATCATTTGTGTAAGTTTCTGTGGAGTTAATAAACAACTTATTGATGCTGCTGAAAATTGTAAAATGGTTGTGATTTTACGCAGTGGTAAAGAAAATGTTAATATTGATTACTGTACCGAAAAAGGAATTAAAGTAGTCAACGCTCCGGGTAGAGTATCTGATCCGGTTGCAGATATGACTGTAGCAATGATGCTAGCTGTAATCAGAGAAATTCAAAGACTTGATCTGCATAGACTGGAGTGGGATTATGCAAGAAAAATTAGGGTACAGCCGAAAGATAAGCCGTTGATTTCAGACATGACCATTGGTTTTGTTGGGTTTGGTATTATTGCTGCAAAGGTTGCTACCAGATTGGCAGGATTTAAACCTGAAAGAATGATTGCTTACGATCCTTTCGTAAAACCGGAAGTAGCAAAACAATATAATGTTGAATTAGTATCTCTCGAAGAATTAATGAAGACCAGTGATTTAGTGTCAGTTCATGCTAGACTGTTGCCGGAAACAGAAAAACTGGTTAGCAAAGAAATGATTGACTTAATGAAGCCAACTGCATATTTTGTAAATACTGCCAGAAGTGGATTAGTTGATAATGATGCTTTATATGATGCATTAGCTAACAACAGAATTAGAGCCGCTGCACTTGATGTATTTGATACTGAACCATTACCACAAGATGATAGATTCTTACAATTGGGCAATGTTACGGCTACACCTCATATGTCAGGCGGTGCTGGAGATTCAATCGCTATCACATTGGGAATTGTATTTGAAGATATTTTTGGCTTCTTGAGTGAAGGAAAAGTAGTACATAAATGCAATTAATTTTAAAGGAGGATTATTCCTCCTATTTGTGCCTATATTAGAGAAAGGAATTTTATGGATTTAGGATATAAAGGAAAAACTGTAATAATAACCGGCGGTACTAAAGGAATAGGATCTGGAATTAGCGAAGTATTCGCTCAAGAACAGGCTAATTTAATTATTGACTATCGTTCCAACAAAGATAACAGTTCCGAACTGTTTATTCAATCTTTAAGAGATAAATATGGTGTTGAAGTATATGGTATTCAACAGGATTTGGCTGAAGAGGATTGTGCTGTCAAAATTATCGATTTTGCTTATGAAAAGTTTGGGAGAATTGATGTATTAATCAATAACGCAGGCGGGTCAAACGAATCCAGTGAAATCCAGGATATAAACATCAATGATTGGAATAATGCCTTGAAAAATAATGTTACTCAATACTATCTTATGGGTAGTGAGTTCGCAAGAAGATTGATAAGTGAGCATAAAAAAGGAGCAATTGTGAATGTTTTAAGTAAAGCATCAATGACAACTACGACAAAAGGTAGAGCTTGTTATGTCACCAATAAAACAGCGCAACTTGGTTTAACCCGACAAATGGCAGTAGATTTGTCTCAATACGGAATAATTGTTAACGGAGTTATGCCGGGCTCAGTTATGAACCAAAGAATGGAAAAAAGAGATGCTCAATATCTAGCTGAAAGGACTAAGAGGATGCCTTTGGGGAAAATAAATGATCCTATTGAAATAGGATATTATGTGGCATGGCTTGCTTCTGAGAAAAACCAGGTAGCTGTCGGCGCTGCCGCAGATGCTACTGGGGGAATGTTGCTTGGCTTCTAGCAATATCATTTTGAAGCTTGGAGATCGAACATGAATGAATTAACTCAAAAACATATTAATCTAATAAAGATACTGATGAATGCTAAGGAACCTTTAAGTTCTTCGATTTTATCAGTTTCTTTGGGCGTGTCTCAAAAGACAGTTAAAACATATCTTGATTCGATTAATGAAGAACTGATAAATAATGCTTCAGCTCATATAGAATCAAAAAGCGGCAGCGGAATATCGCTAGTTATAGATGATAAAGTCAAATATAACAAGTATTATGAGAATTTTAATCATTTATATGTCAGCAACAAAAATGTTATGAAATATAATACCGGTGATTCGGGGTATTTGTTAAGAAAAGTATTGCAGTCGAATGATGAATATATACCAATTGAAGAAATAGGTTATGAACTATATAAAAGCAGAAAACCGATTTTAAAAGACTTGGAAGATGCTGAGGAATACTTGCATTCTTATCACATAGTATTGGAAAAAAAGACCGGATGTGGAATAAGAATTAATGGAAAAGAAAGTCATATCAGAATAGCTATTGCTGATTCATTTATGATGAGCTGTTATGGTGTGAAAAATGATCCTTATTTAGCAGAATACAAAACCAAACAGAAAAAGTATAACGAAGTAATAATTGCAAATGTAGCTAAATATGGAATTTCTTTGGCTAAAAAAGCAATTGATAAAATTGGACGACTGATATTAGTGTCTGAAAATAGAGATAAACAAGGTTTTTTGATCGAAAAAGAATATGAGAGAATGGAAAGTATTATTGATACATTTGAGTACGAATGTATGAAAAGTATTTTAACAAGACTGAAAGTTGAATTTACAGAATCGGATTTGAATTTCTTTACGGTCTTTCTATTGTCTCGAAGGTATATATCAGCAAATGAAAACTACGATATAAGAAGAGATAGAGAAATCTATGAGCTGTCTTTCGAAATAATTGATCAAATACATCTCCAAACAAATGTCGACTTGTCAGTTTATTCAAAGTTCAGACTTGATATAGCAAGACATTTAAGACCAATGGTTTATCGATTGAAATACGGTATTGAAAAAAGAAGTGTCAAAAGCATTGAAAACAAAGCACATAATTCGTACTACGAGCTATCAGTTATTGCTTGCAATTACTTGGGCAAAAAGCTGAATGTTAATATCAGTGAGAATGAAATATCATATTTTTCGTACATCTTTTTTAATCATCAAAAACTAAATTTATCGACATACAAATCGAGGGTTTTAGTATCATCGATTGAAGGCAAAGATACGGGGAATATAATAGCTTATGAGCTAAAATCAAACTGGAGTGAGTACATAGATGAAGTTGATGTTATTGACAGCTTCCTGCTTAATAGCATAGATGTCAGCGAGTATGATTTAATTGTATCTGATATCCCAAAAAAGGAATTGGCGTTACCTACCAAAAGTATTTATGTAAACAGTTTTTTAAGCAATGTTGATTTTGTAAATCTTCGGTACTTTTTTGAAACCAATATTACTTCTTACAAACAACTGATATCGTGTTTTTCACCTGATTTGTTTATCAAAAACATCATGATTGAAAATAAAGAAAAGTTGATTGATTTGCTTTGCACAAAAGCGAATATGTTTTTTGATAATAAAATTGATACTCATAACGCTACTAAAGAACGAGAAGATACACTATCAACAGAGCTAATTAATTCTACCGCAGTGCCTCACTCTTTTACTTGTTTCTCGCCTGAGACTAAAATCATTATTGCGACATTAAAGAAACCTATTCTATGGGGTAAAGAAAAGTGTCAGCTGGTCTTTTATGTTATTAACGGAAAAAATGAAATTGTTCCGTTCTCAATTTTATCATTGGTTAAAGAAGCGGTTTTTGACATTAAGTTTGTGCATAATATTCTTTATGCTAAAAACTTTAACGAAGTGCTAAATACCGTGAAAAATTGGGTAGAAAATAGATAAAAAGGAATTATTGTTAATCCATAATTGGAAAATAATGAGAGAAAAAACCATTGCTATAATTTAATCAAACGAAAGGAGATTAGGCAATGGTTTTTGTTGTCTAAGAAATAATTATGGATTTGGGATTAAAAGGAAAAGTAGCTATTGTAACAGGTGGCGCAAGAGGCATCGGAAGAGGATGTGCTGAAGTGCTGGCTTCTGAAGGATGTAATTTAGTTATCTGTAATTTAGATTTTTTTGAAGATGCCAGTTCAAACATGGATGAAATTGAAAGAAAATATGGGGTCGAAATTTTGAGGTTGACTTGTGACGTCAGTGATGAAGAACAAGTTGAGAAATGTGTTGAAACAGCGATTAATCATTTCGGACAGGTACACTATCTTGTTAATAATGCAGGAAGAGGGGCTATTAGAAAACCATTTGATCAACTAACCACTGAGGATTGGCGTTCTGTTCAAGAAATTACACTGAATTCACAGTTTTTCATGTCAAGAGCATTTGTTAGATATTTAAGAAAAAATAATTTGAAAGGAAATATCGTAAATGTACTGTCTAAAACAGCATTTACGACAAACAGCAAAGATAATACTTCATATATGTCGGCAAAATTAGGGGCTTACGGAATTACCAAGGGAGTTGCCAACGAGATGGCACCATATGGTATCAGAGTAAATGGTATAGTACCTGGTTATGTACAAACAGAAAGAACTTATCCAGATGGTGATCCAAGAACTGAGAGAATGAGACAGTTATTGCCTACTGGCAAGTTTTCAACTCCAATAGAGATGGGGCATGTAGTAGCATTTTTGTTGTCTGACTTATCGTCTTCAATCATTGGCGCTGCCATTGATTGTAGTGGTGGAACTATGTTATAGGAGGTAACATTATGAGATATAAAAAATTCGGGAATACAGGTTTAGAACTATCAGAATTAACACTAGGGACTTGGGCAATCAGCGGAGATATGGGACCGGTTGATGAAAAGACCGCTTTTGGTGCAATTGACGCAATGATTGATTATGGATGTAATTTTATCGATACTGCTCCAACTTACGGAAGAGGAGCTGCTGAAGAGCTGCTTGGAAAAGCACTGAAGAATAGTGGAAAAAGAGACAAGGTGACATTATTAACCAAGTGTGGAATTAGATGGCCTGATGGTCCAAAAGATTTTTCTAAAGGATCAATAAGGGATTCTTCTTATGATGCATTAATGAAACAAATTGATCAGTCTTTAGAAAGATTGCAGACAGATTATATTGATATCTATCTAATTCACTGGCCGGATGTAAATACACCGATAGAAGAAACACTTAGAGCTTTAAAGGAAATGAAGCAAGCCGGAAAAATTAGGTATACCGGTGTTTCAAATTTTGAAGAACCTTTATTATCAAAAATTTATGAAGCAGGAATGTTAGATGTAATTCAATATGAATATAATGCGTTAAATCGGACGAGAGAAGATTTGTTAAAGAACTACTCCGAAAAGGGAGTAGCGACAATGGGATATGGTTCTTTAGGTGGCGGAATATTGACTGGTAAAATAAGAGAAATTCCGAATTTTGATAGTCATGACGCCAGAAAAGGTTTTTACGGTAAATTCTATGATGAAAAGGTGTTCCCAAAAGTAATGAAAATGTTGGAAACAGCTGATAGCATATCGGCTGAAAGAAATGTCCCGGTTGCTCAAATATTCTTGAATTGGGCTTTAAAACACGAGTTTTTACATACATCACTCACCGGTGTTACCAGTGCCGAAATTGCCAAGGAAAATACAGAAGCGATGAATTGGCAACTAACTGATGATGAATTCGATAGAATTAACAAAGCTTTGAAAGTTATGGAAAACGACTGATATGGAAAACAAAAAGCATGTGGTTGTATCGAAAGGGAATATGAAAGATATTTCTCTAATTGATATGAATGATTGGGAGCGGACAACTATTATGTATAAGATGTCACTTCCGACCTATTTATTCGGGATGGCATTTATCTTCTTTATTCTAATGTGGAATACGGTTACTTTAATAATTGGAGTTATCTTTATCATTGCGATGAGTGTTGCTTACTTCAGCGTGCCAAATCAAAAAATAATGGATATAACCGAAAAAAGGATAATTATCTATGATACCGGCGAGGAAGGAAAAGTAATCGAAATTCCTATAGAAGAACTTGATAGTTATAGTTACGGAGAGTTGGAAGAAGGTATCAACATAATCAAACTGCGCACGATTTCCAAAGATTTAATTTATTGTGAGACTTATCAGAGTTCCAAAGCTATGGGTGCCCTTAAAAAGATAGCACCAGAGAAAGAATTGATCGATAAAGAAAAAGCGAAAATAAATAAACGAAATAAAAAAAACAATAATGATTAGTTACTTTTCTTCTATATCAAAAAGGAAAAATATGGAAAAAATGTAAAAGTTTATGTTGGTAGAATTTACTTAGTAAAACGCTTTCAAAGAAAGGAAGAAAAAATATGAGTATTGTAATGACAAGAGTAGACGCAAGACTGATTCATGGACAGGTTGCGGTGAGATGGACTAAGGTAACTCAAGCAGCAAAAATAGTAGTTATCGATAATAAAACCAGAGCTGATGAGTTCTTGAGCGAAATACTGTTGATGGCTGCTCCAAGAGGAGTCGAGGTTGTTATTTATAACGAAGAAGAAGCTGTAAGCAATTTCGTTGATGGAGGATATGGTAACAAGAATACAATTGTAATATTCCAAAACGTTACATCTGCTTACAACTGCTGGTCACAAGGAGTAAAATTTACTTCACTGAATATTGGTCAATCACATAAATTGCCAGAAAGAAAGTTTAATCCTAATAATACAGTTCATTTGAGTTCAGATGAAATGGACAAGTTATGTGAAATGAATAATAACAATGTAGAAGTGTATTTTCACCCAACGCCTGAAGATCAGAGAATCTCTTTTGATCACGCATTAGAGAAAGCTAAGTCTCAAGGCTATCAGGGGTAAAATAATTTGATAATTGAAAGGAGATTAATATATGCAATTATCAGTATTACAATGTTTCTTAATTGCCTTATGGTATTGGTTTGTTAATATGGACCTAGGATCATTAGGAAGAGCTCTAGGAAACTGTGCGTTCAATGGTGTTTTGTTTGGTATACTATTTGGAGACGTAGTTAGAGGTACTGTCATTGGTGCAACAATCAATATTATGTATATTTCAGTTGCAGCTGTAGGTGCAAATATGCCGGCAGATGATTCAATGGCTGCATGTATCGCTATTCCAGTAGCATTAGCAACCGGATTATCACCAGAAGAAGCAGTTCTGCTAGCAACTCCATTTGGAATTCTCGGAACTTTCATGGACAATATCAGAAGAATGTTAAACGGTTACTGGAACCGTAAGATGAACAAAGATATTGATAAACTGAACTTTAAGCAGTGGATTGTCAATGGCTTCTTAGGCCCATGGGCTGTTCAGTTTGTGGTACGTGTTCCTATTACTTTCGCAATTGTATTAGCAGTTGCTAGAGGAACAGCATCAATCCTTGAAGTAATTCCAACTTGGGTTATGACTGCTTTATCTACTTTAGGCGGATTGTTACCAGGATTAGGATTGGTATTATGCTGTACATTTATCGGCAAAAAGGATTTATTACCTTTCTTCGTTCTTGGCTTCTTCACATTCAAGACTTTGGGTGTTACAAATACAGTAGTAGCAGGTATCTTTGGCTTTATAATTGCTTATGTATTTGTTAAGCTTGCTTATAGAGATGGTGATGAACAGATGGATTTCTCAATGTTTAAACAAGCTGAGTGGACCGGAAAGATGACCAAGAAAGAGTCAACAAATACAGCTCTTAGAGTAGTATTACTACACAGATTCGCTAATTCATTAGAAGCTTTATATGGAACAGGTGTATGTTGGTCATTAACTCCAATGTTAAGAAAGATTTATGGGGATGATGAAGAAGGATTAAAAGCAGCATTACATAGACACAATTTACCTTACATTTCAGAAATGTGTGGTGGTAACTGTATTATTGGTGCAGCGTTAGCGATGGAAGAAGAAATCGCAGCAGGCAGTGAAGACGTAACAGGTGAAGATGTAATCACTTTAAAATCTTCATTAATGGGACCTTTCGCTGGATTTGGAGATTCACTATTATATTCAACTTTTGCTCCATTAGTTAGAACAATCTTTATTCCGTTAGCACAAGCTGGTTCAGCTATTGCCGGTGTATTAATGGAATGGTCTATTCGTATTGCTTGCGTTGTAATCGGTGTTTGGTCATTCAACCTTGGTTATACAACAGGTAAAAGATCATTGGTTACTATTTTAAAGGGTAAAACATTCAAGAAATTAATGCTTGGAGCAGCTGTAATGGGTATGTTCATGCTTGGTGTAATGGGCGCATCTTATTGTAAACTTAATATCGCTTATCAAGTATACTCAGAAACATTAGGTGGTGCAATTTCTATTCAATCTAAATTAGATTCTATATTACCAGGTATGCTGCCATTATTAATGATGCTTGGTGTATATAAGTATTTTGAAAAGGGCGGACAATATATTAAACTTATTCTTGTTTGCTTAGTTGGGGCACTTGTAGGTGCATATTTAGGTATTTTCTAAAAACCGAAAGGGGCTGTAAAAAAATAAAAATTTAGGAAACTATGTAGAGGCTTGCAGCCTC
>JBJFHD010000085.1:0-2790 GCA_051893335.1 Erysipelotrichaceae bacterium
AATTAACGCTCAAAAAAATGCTGAACTTAAGATAGCTTTGGAAAAAGCAGGAAGTCTTAGATATTTACCCCAAAAATGGACCTTTACAACAACTTGATGAAGACGAAAAAGTCGTATTGAAATTGGTAAATGACTTCATCTTAGAGGGAGATCAAGGTCTTCTGCAAGATTGGTATGCCCTCAATCAATAATCAGCAATCAGTCATCAGTATCAATTATCAATCATCAGATTGAATGCTGATTTTTCGCAGAAAAGTGGCGAATAATTTGGTGAATTGGATTATTATTTGTATCTTTGCGGCTGAATTAATAAAGAAAGGGAATTGTATGAATCAACTTACATTAAATATAGATATACCGGCAGGTATGGCGATAGACCTAAAAAGGTTGAAAAACGCAGCCAATGACTTTGTTCAGAAGTATATTGGTCAGTTGTATATATACGATGCCAATAATTTGAGTGCAACCAAAAGAACGGAGTCTTTCAGAAAGCTTCGCGGTGTTATGTCGTCTGATAAACCATACAAGGAAATGTTAGAGGATGCATTAAAGGAAAAATATTTGTTATGAAACTGTTCTTTGATACATGCACAATAATTGACTATCTGTGTAATCGTAATAACTCTTCAATAGTTGATAAAATCCTTCAACTTGCCGAAGAGAAAAGATGGCAGTGTATTATGTCAGCGGGGGCATTTTATACCATCACCTATCTTTTGGAATTAGACCTTAAACGTAATGGTTTTATTGATAAACAGGCCAGAATAGTAAGACTCAGGGAAATTCTTAATGGTGTTCTCGATACTTTTGTTATTCCAGAATTAGATTGGAACATATTACATGAAGGAGTAAATAATGTTTCATTTACTGATCTTGAGGATAGTTATCAGTATGAAGTAGCTTGTAGAATTGCCTGTGATTATCTGATAACAGACAATTTGAATGATTATAAGAATTCTGATCAATCAATTATCACAATTCTTTCTCCGATGGAATTCCTTTCAACCATTGGGTAAGAACCATGGTAAGTTGTTTCTTGGTCAAATATGGCTACGTTCACACAAAGCAGTCTCCAAGAACCATTAATGCTATATTAAGAAGATTTTTTGATAGTTACGACATGACAAGTGTCATGAAGTGAATCCCTAAAGTTGGACACTTATCATCAATCAGTCATCATTCATCAGCAATCATTCATCAATCATCAAATAATCAGATATGTTTTCCCTACTGCTCCCCAGATGAATTCGAACACTATCCAGAGTATTAAATACTCACAAGATATAAATGATTCAGGAACTGAAGTGAACCATATGTAACTGTCCCTCCGACCCTTTTTAATCAACAAAAAACATGACATATCCGATTTGTCGCATAAATTAGGTCTCCCTGATAAATACAGATATTATATTTCAGGAATACCAGGCTCTGGCAAAACAACGTCGTTGAATTATTTCAAGATGTTATCCGTTCATACTGAATGGCCAGAAAAAAAGATCGCTAATCTTGATGTTCCTCATGAAAACTTAACAGACGATGAGGTAAAAGAAGTGGATGAATGGATAGACAGACAATTTAAAATTAAAAACTATGCGATATACAATGACCTATCGAACATACAGATAATTGACAGATCATTGCTTGACCCCTTGGCATTCAAGAATAAAGATGAAGAACGGTCAGAACGAGCGCGACAACTGAAAGCCATCTTTGATAATATAAAAATATCAGATGGCCATCTAATACTGTTGGATGCGAATCCGTTAGTTACAAATAAAAGATTGTTGAAACGTAATTCAGAACAGCGTGATAACGAATCAACATACCGACAAAGCAAACAGTTTAGAGAGATATTTAGTGTAAGTGAAAAAGATACGAACTATATAGACACCAGCTTTTTAACAAAGGAATATGTTGTTAAGCAAATAGGTGAGATAATGTTTTTCCAACCTTATGTGCCTATAGATTTCAATAAGATACTTGATAAATATATTAATCAAGGTTCTAAAATCTAATCATGATAATTATGGATTCTTTGAAAAAACAATTTACACATGGGGTATTGTTTAATGCCGCAGCAAAATACTCTGGCATTATAATACAACTTGTTGTTACCGCAATATTGGCGCGACTACTTTCACCACATGAGTTTGGAATTGTTGCAATATGTACTGTTGCAATTGCATTTTTCCAGCAATTCACAGACATGGGAATAGGTGTAGCAATAGTTCAAAGGCAAGATTTGTCAAGATTTGATTATAATCACTTATTCTCATTCTCAATATATTTCGGAGTTATATTATCACTTGTTTTTATCATTGCTTCATATCCTATTGCTGCCTTTTATGATAGTGCCAATCTTGTGATATACATGCAATTGTTAAGCGTTCAACTGCTGTTTTCAACATTTAACATGGTTCCGAATGCTTTGATAGTAAAACAGAAGAAATTTCGTTTTTTGGCGATAAGGCAAGTATCTATACAGTTAGTGATGGGAGTATTAGCGTGTTTAGCAGCATTCAACGGATGTGGAGTTTATTCGTTGCTGATAACACCAATATTCAGTTCTATTCTTACGTTTATTGTTACTTTTAGAGCTAACAACCTGACGTTTATTCCTAAATTTAGTTTACAACCTCTACGCAAGATATTCTCTTATTCGTTTTATCAATTGGCTTTTGGTATAGTTAACTACTTCTCAAGGAATTTGGACAAACTGTTGATTGGACGATATTTAAATATGTCGGCTTTAGGATATTATGAAAAGTCGTATAGATTGGTATTGTTGCC